>NZ_JNAA01000068.1:0-34553 GCF_000696055.1 Exiguobacterium sp. AB2 | reverse complement strand
GCAAATACTCCTCGACCGTCAACCGATCATATAATCCGTCACGGATGGAGAAGACAGAGAGCGTACGATTCACTGTATCGATGGTTCCCGAGTAGGTCGCGTGCTTGTCCGTCAAGAGCGCGAACAATATTTCCCGGGAAGTGACGCCACAGTGGATGGCTGCGATTTCACCCGGTTGGATGGTGAACGAGATATTTTCAAGGATGAGCGTATCCTGTTGGCGAACAGAGACGTTGTCAAAAGTAAGCACCGAATCCCTCCCTTTTTAGTTGGAGTATATCACTTTACAGTAAGTTTCTTGTAGAAGTTAAAAAAACTAATCCGCGTTACAACTTTTGGTAATATTAATTTAAAGAGTATCTAGTTTTTTGTCTTTCTTATAAGCAAAAGTGTTGGAGTCAAAATAGAAATTAGTTTGAATAACGGGAATAATAAATTCAAATCAAACGATTAAAATTGAGGAGGTAAAAAAAGTGTACTCTCAAGAAATTCGCCATGACGGACTGAAAAAGTTTAGAATCATACGTGGAAAATCGCTTTATGAGGTACAAGAAAAAGCGGAGATGCAATTGCAGATATGGGAAGAACAATGGGCAAGAGTAGTTAAGCGACAAGAAGAAATAGAGTTCAAATCAAATAAAAAAGCGACAGCTCAACAAATGTCAAACCAACTCAAAGCTGATCGAGAAGCGATAAACGATTATTTAAAAAGGGCTATTTTTAAAAATCGGAATTTAAATTTGCGCGAGGATTTAAGAAGAAGAAATTTTGAGGAAAACGAGCCTATTCCACCAGAGTTAACTGCGATACGTAGCCGACCTGATTCAAATGCTCAGGTTTATAAGCCTAATTTAAATGTTTTGGAACAATTGTTCAGTTTTTTAGCTAAAAGAAAAAATGAAGAAGCAAAAGAGCGATATAATAAAGCGCTTAATGATTGGATATATGAAAAAGAACAAAACGAGTTCGAGAATGAAAAAAAGTGGAACGAGTATCACCAAGAGTATTTAAATTGGAAACAAGCAAAAGAAGCATTTGAAAAAGCTGAAAAAGAGAGATTGGATAGTTTGGATAAGATATTTGAGGATTACAGAGTCCGAAAAGATGAGTCACTTGAAAAGTATTTCGACTATCTATTGAGTAAGTTTATAACCTTTGATTTTATACCAAATCAAAGAAACTTAAAATATTTTAACGAATCTAAGACACTTTATGTCGAAACGTATTTACCAAACCTAGATGAAATACCAAGTATTAAAGAAGTGAAGTATGCGGTTGAAGGGGACGAATTCTTGGAAGTGCCGTTGTCCAGAAAGTTTTTAAATGAGATGTACGACCGACTTATCTATTCATTGATTCTCGGTCAACTATATTTAATTTTTTCAAATGATACAAGAAAGAACATCGAGTCGATTGCACTAAACGGTTATGTCGATGCGATTAATAAAGGAACTGGAAAAGCAGAGACGCTATGTATCGCCTCCATATTCGTATCAAAAGAAGAATTTGAAAAAGTCAATTTAGAAATGGTTGTTCCCAAAACATGTTTTAAACAATTAAAGGGTGTAGGTAGTAGTCAATTACACTCGCTAACTGCTATTGCACCAGTTATACAAATGGATTGGGATGATGACCGGATTATTGAAGGAAAAGAAACACTTCATCAAATTAATGATAAGACAAACTTAGCAGCAATGGACTGGCAAGATTTTGAGCATCTAATTCGTGAAGTGTTCGAAAAAGAGTTCAGCAAAAATGGTGGTGAAGTCAAAATTACCCAAGCAAGTCGAGACGGTGGAGTAGATGCAATCGCATTCGATCCAGATCCTTTAAGAGGTGGAAAAATTGTAATCCAAGCGAAACGTTACACTAATACGGTAGGGGTAGCAGCTGTGCGCGATTTATACGGTACGGTTATGAATGAGGGAGCAATAAAAGGCATTTTGGTTTCAACAGCTGATTATGGTCCTGATGCTTATAATTTTGCGAAAGATAAGCCACTGACGTTGTTAAATGGAAGCAACTTACTCTATTTACTAGAGAGTCATGGCCATAAGGCTATTATTGATATTAAAGCAGCCAAACTAAGTAAAAATAATCAATAATTGTTACCATACCAACCTGTAAGATGAATATAAATTTGGGGCTTTTGTGGTCAAAGTGGTGACGGAAAACGTGCGTAAGCTTGAGACATTCATCGATGAGTCGATGGCATACGGTCAGCCGTCGTCGCTCATCAACTTGTCGTCGCCGGTTCCGTTTAAGGCAATTGAATAAAGACCAAGCCTATACATTTTTAATTCACACCTTCCCTCATTATCTTTTGTATAGTGTAGACAGATGATGTGAGAAAGGTTTGAAGACGATTGGGCATCTATTATACGTATCAGCATGAAGACGCTTGGAACATAGCATTGGAGCGAGGGTATCTACAAGGTGACCCTCGCTATGCCATGTTCAATGACGAGGGAATCGAATTTTTTAAACCGGCCTATGACTGGATGGTTGAACAGTACGAGCAGCGAGTTGGGATTTCGCTGAACGGAAACTATCCGGTTTGGTGCTGGGACGAGTTTCCTAATCTAAGCAGCGGTGGCCATATTGGACAAGGGAACAAAGGTGTTGTGTTGACAGTTGAATTACCAGATGATCAAGTATTGGCTTCAGAAATTTCATTTTGGGAGTTTGTTCCGTACAACTCTACTTTTTGCGATACAGCCGAGGCCTTTGATCATAGGGAAAATATTGATCCGGTCCATACTCGAAAGTCATGGGAAAAAATCTTTGATAAAAAATGGTGTGAGGAGATGGCGATTCATAGGTCCATCGAAGCACCGAACTATCAATACGTGATTCATCGAGTCGAGCTACATCAAGTTCAAGCCGTCATGCCGTTCCGAGACTTGAGTGATAGTTGGGTGTGTCGGATTCGAGGACTTGGATGGCGTCTCGGCTATCGATTGGGCTTGAAGAAGTCAATTCCATTCCGGTGGCAAAGGTAGGCTTGTTACACGACATCATTTTCTCCACAAAGTCTTCCATCGAGAAGGCTTTTTCTTATTCTCCAGTAAAGGTGCAAGTTGTTTCGCCATCGCATCTGCTATCTGTTTACCTGTTCTAGAAGCCGATTGATTTTCCCAAACCGTCTGAATCGAAAAACCGACAAACTGTTCAAGGAGCTCGCTATTCAACGTTAAACTGTTACCACCGCTTTGAACGAGTACACCGCCAGGTAAAAATGTCTTGGCCTCAGTACGGTCATGGTGTGTTTTAAATGCAGACTCGTAAACAATGATTTCTTTTTCGTTTTTGGGGTTCACACAGATGTGGTCGGCTTTTGACATGAGGGTCATTGCCCATAAGGTTTTCCCACGATGATTGACGATATCGTAATTTGAAAGGAACCCATTTTCATTCGCGTAAGTCTCTAGTTCGGGAGATAATTTAAATAGGACTTCTTTAGATAACGATAAATAGTCTTCTTTCAATCGCTCAATATCTTTTGGGGTCATTGAGTCTAGGCGTTTAGATAATTCGTTTAAAAAGAATAGTGGGAGGAGAGGATCTAAATTACTGACGAGTTGATATACGTCAAACGGTTGGTCTTTAGATTCTCGATACTTAGAATCAATCGGAATCATTAAAATGCGACGGAGAAGTTGAGGTTTTGCGAGAGCACCTGAAATATTTGACGTCGTAATTAAAATGGGGAAGATGCCGGTGCGATCATTGGACCAAGATTTTACGTTATTCTCACCGTGTGTTGTTGTGAAGAAATTATTTGGGACTTCATCAATGATGAGCGGATTGACCCAATCGGAATGAAGGTACCCATCAATATAATCATTCGCAATTCGGGCGCTCGCTTTTTTACCTTTAGGTGGAATTTTTAGCATAGAGTACGTAGGGATTGAAGCGTAGTCCAGTAACGTCGAAAAGTATTCACGAACAAGCGTCGTCTTACCAGTCTGTCCATCACCGACGATATTCATGACGACAGGAACATCTTCTTTAGGCAAATGGTTCTCTGTATAAATCTCACGAATCTTCCAAATAAGAGGTGAGGTTAGCAAATAGAGAATCCCTGTAAATACTTGATGTCGTTCATCTCTAAATTTATTCTGTTCATAGCTTTCAATCACATCGATCATCCCGTTAGCGGAAGGTGCTATTTTTTCTCGGAGGAGATCATGCAGATAATCTTCGCCGATAATGAAGTCGTGCTCTTCAAAATCAAATTGCCACATGATTTGCTTATCCATGTCATAACTAGATAACCTTTCATCGACGGCCAGGCGAACTTGTTTTCGTATTTCTTCAGGTTTCGGTTTTCTTCGTCGTCCCGTTTTTGTCAGAACGAGTGGCAAGAATGAAGGCGCTACTTTTTCTTCAAATACAGTATCGACTTTGTGGGTGTGAAGTTTTTCGATTTCTGGTTTTGCTTCTTGAACAAGCGTCTCTGGCACATCGACGTCAGTTAGAAAGGATTCTATTGCTTCTTCAGGTCTTTCTTTGATTGAATTGAGCGAAGAAAGATTGATATAGTCGATTGTATCTCGTTTAATTTCGCTCCACATTTCATTCATTTGAGTGTAAAAAGCATCATGTTTAAAGCCTGTTCGGATGAATAATAGCTCATGATTTCTCCCTTGTAAGGCAGAGGTAGTTAGATTGGCGCTACCGGACAAAATTTTATAATGGTTATCCTTCTCCAAAATGTAGGTCTTGTGATGAATAGGGACAGCATGAGCAAGATGAATTTCAAGTCTTTCATCGAGTAGCGCATTGAACGTTTCAGATTTCAGCAATCGAACGTTTTCGACCCGATTCGTAATATCGAGGAGTTGGTTAATGAGTTGAAAAGATGTTCCTGTGAAACCGTGAATGATTTCCATCTTTTCAAACAGTGGCATCAATTCATTGATGAGCTGAAAAGAACTGACATACGTGATTGCGCGCAACGAAGTGAAACCTTGCATCTCTTCTTTAAAAATTGTGTCGATAAACTGATCGTTGTTCCAATCGTAATAACGAATCAATTTTTATCACCTCCAATCAAAGTATTCCCGAATCGATTGATTGGCATTCTAATGACTTACCGAAAACATTAAGTATGGAGACGAGACGATTGGAAAATGGGATAATGAAGAAAAGCATAGAGAGGATGAGGGATGAGCGTCATGGAAATCGATCACATCGTACGGTTTGAAGATCGCCAAGCCTTTCGAGAATGGCTTCATGAACATGCAGACGACACGGCTTATTGTTGGGTAATCCTCTGGCGCAAAACGAGCGGGGACGGTTTGTTGTATCTCGATGCCGTTGAAGAAGCGCTCTGCTTCGGTTGGATTGACGGGATTGCGAAGAAGACCGAGGAAGGTGAGTTCGCCCAGCGCTTTTCGCCGAGGCGAAAGAATAGCAACTGGACCGAGTTGAACAAAGAACGCGTTCGTCGCCTTATCCGACTAGGGATGATGCAAGAGCGCGGTCTAACTGTCCTCCCTGACATGAGCGACACGTCCTTCGTCATCGACGAAGCGATTGTGAGACGCTTGAAAAGCGAGCCCGATGTATACCGTAACTTTCAAGCGTTCCCCGAACTGTATCGTCGCATTCGCATCGACACGATTCAAAGTGTGCGCAAAGACCAGGCCTTATATGAGAAACGACTGGACAAATTGATTGAACAGACACGTGCCAATCGGTTATACGGGCAATGGAATGACGACGGTCGTTTGCTGGAACAATAAAAGTCACCTAGAGCTGAGGTGACTTTTTTAGTCCGTTATTCAGTCTTTAAAGTCGGAGTCCTCTTCATACGGGTTCGCATATAAATCGATATCGAACTCGGCACGAATCCGATGAGCGAATTGAATCGTCTCTAAATCAAAGACGAGTGCCGGTGTTTGTCCTTCTTCCATCACAATCACGATGATAAACCGTGCTTGCATGTCATCATACGTGTCAAAGATGTCGTCTAAAATGGTTTCTTTGCCGCGAAGTTGCGCAATGATGGGTTGTAGCTGATCATTCACATCAACTGATGACTGATAGCCTGTGCCTAGCGACCATGATGTATATTCACGAAGACGAGAAGAATAGCCTTTTTCACCTCGTTGGAACGTTTCGGTAGGTGTGAGTCCGAGACGGTGCGTCACGTCTTCGATTGAGAAATCGTCGGCGAGCAGCTGGAAGTAGACCAAGACTTCGGTTTGTGCAGGATTCATGAACACCCTCTTTTCTTTGTATAACAGTCTATTTGCATAGTAACGAAGTAATCGTAAGAAAGGAATATGAATATGACCCAACGCGAACGGTTTGATCACTTATACGAGGCGGGGAAACGTTCCACCCGCCAAGCACTTCTTCTTGGAGTATTCATCATCTTACTCGGCGCCATCTTTTGGTTCACGGGCGAGCGTCGACTCGCCGAACTGGTTTGGTTCGTCCTCTTCATCCCAGCCATCGGGTTCGTTAAGATATGGGCGCGGACGAAGACGTTGCTCACGTTCAACGATGCGCCTGACTATCGGCGGCTTGTCTGGTATGAATATTGGAGCGGGATGGCGGTCATCGTAATCTTTTGTCTGTTGATTGTATCGTTGCTGCTCCGTCCGGAACAAGCGAATGTTTTGCTGCTCGTGGTCGCATTCAATCTGTTTGCGTGGATCGCGTCTTCGAAACTTGATCAAAAGCTTGCGAAGATTGACCCGGAACACGTGACGCATAAAGCTTATGAACGCGGGAAAGTCGGCTTCTTTCCGAAATAAAGTCGACCAAAAGGGAGTAGCGCGTTTGGTTTAGTCGTGAACGATTGTGAAGCTGTAGGCGTTCGTGAGCGGGTTGTGGATGATTAACTCGTAGCTGAGTTGTTGTTCATCGGCCTTGTTGACCAGTAGATTGATTTCAGACATATGGAAGGCACGTTGCGTGGCGAAAGTCGCGACGAGTAGCACACCGCCAAGAATCGTTGTGAGGACGAGACGTTTCGTCCAAATCGTAAGTGGTTTCGACATTAAGAACGTGCCTCCATCTTCTCTTCGATGCGGTCGAGACGCCCCACTAACATATCGAACTGTTGTTGCTGATGGGCCGCAGTTTGGCGCTCTAGCTCGAGTCGCGCGTCGGCCCGCTTCTCATAACGACCGATAAAGCGAACGATCAATACGATGATCGCGATGATTAACGCGAGTGGGATAATCATTGCCAATAGACTGAATAGTAACGTGAATAGTACATTCATTCTTTTTCCTCCTAGTAGAAGCATTCCTCAATTAGTATACTTCCAAATTCATACAAAAAGAAAGGCGGAGAGTAGATGCATCGCCTGTAATTTGGTTATGATTAATTCATTCACTAGAAAGGGGCTGACTTATGGCAATCTACTATACATACCAACACGCGAGCGCTTGGGAAGCAGCGAACGAAAGAGGCTATTTATTCGGCGACCCGAACTTTGGCATCTTTCAAGACGAGGACTACGCATATCATCGGCCCGCCTACGACTGGCTCGCGGGGCAGTATGAACAGCGAACTGGAATCTCCCTTCATGGGAATTATCCCGTCTGGTTGAGCGATGCACGGCCGGATGTAGGACGAAGCGGTTACTTGGAGCCCGGAGAGCCAGGCGTTGTGCTGACAGTGGAGTTGCCCGATGCACATGTACTTGAACTCGAGGCAGGTTATTGGAACTTTGCAATGAATCGTTGGTTTCTGACGTTTGAAGACCGAGAAGCGAAAGACGAGAAAGAGTTGAAGGAATCGTGGGAGAAGATGTTCGACCGCGACTGGTGCGAGTCGATCGTCGAGGCGTATCCGGGGACGAACACGAAGTATCACTATCTCGTCGACCGGATTGATGTCGGGCACGTGCTCGATGTAGTGACGTTTACTGAGGCTATAGGTTAAAAGCAGGGAAACCATTCATTGCAATCAAGGGGGTTCTCGTTCGGGCTATCTCATCCTCGATATAAAATTCGATATAAATCATTCCGAATATGACATACAAGATGATCAACGTACGAAGCAATCCTGGTATGGACAGAATCTCAAAGAACAGCAATCCCTCAAACGAGAACATAAACAGATAGGCGAGGCAATACATGAAAATCTTACCTCTTCGAAATGTGGAAAACAGACGAACACCAAAAAGAAACGGATAAAGTAGCGTCTTAACTGTACGGAGCATGTTGGTAAATCCTTTCTAAACACGTTTATGTAACGCCTTTCCCGAGCGATTCGCTCAACTCATGTATATGTATCGTTTTCAGTATAATGGGGGCACAACGTATATAAAAGGAGTATTTACATGACGCAATCCATCGCTATCATCGGAGCCGGCGTGAGCGGCTTGTATGCCGCGTCGCTCCTCATTGATAAAGGCTATGACGTTACCGTTTTTGAAGCACGCGACCGCATCGGGGGACGGGTGTTAAGTCATGACGGCTTCGACCTCGGTCCGACCTGGTATTGGCCGGATACGGAAAAGACGATGGTACGGCTAGTCGACCAGCTCGACCTCCAAGTGTTCCCCCAACAAGCGACCGGTGACTTGATGCTCGAGCGTCAGTTCGGTGTCATCGAACGCCATACGCTTCCACCAGGACACGTGGTCCCATCGATGCGACTCGTCGGTGGCATGGCCAGCTTGACGACCGCGCTCGCGGCAACCTTACCGCCTCATACGATTCAACTTCAGTCGACGGTCACCTCGATGAGACAGGTCGAGCGTGGAGTCGTCATCGAGCTCGAACGAGGAGGGACCGAAACGTTCACGCACGTCATCTTGGCCATCCCGCCTCGGCTCATCTCACGCATCGCGTTTCAGCCGGAACTGTCTGAGACGATGAAGGCGAAGCTAGCGTCTATCCCGACTTGGATGGCCGGTCAAGCGAAAGTGCTCGCCGTCTACGATCGTCCGTTTTGGCGAGAGAATGGGCTATCCGGTCAAGGGATGAGCTGGGCCGGCGTGTTACAGGAGGTGCATGACGCCTCGCAACCGGATGGACTTGCGGCGTTATTCGGTTTTTTCCGCTTATCCGCTACCGAGCGCGCGTTGCTTGAACGGGACGAACTGAATCGTCGCGTCATTGATCAACTCGTACGACTATTCGGGGAAGCGGCGCGCCACCCGCGTGACGTCTTATCCGTCGATTGGTCGAGCGACCGCCATACGGCAGCGGTTGAAGATACGGAGCCGCTGACTGATTTTCCTGTCTATGGACCGATTCCAGTAGACGCCGGTTGGGCGAAGTATTTGTCTTTCGCCGGGACGGAAACGGACTCCTTCTTCGGCGGTCATGTCGAAGGGGCGCTTCGGTCAGCCATCCGTGTCGTCGAGCCATTCTAACCAAAAATGCGTATCTTCCCACACGTGGGACGATACGCATTTTTTATTTGAACCGTTGAATCATCAACGCGAGCGAACGGTTGATCATTTTCATCTCTTCATCCTCAAGGACAGAGAACATCTCTTCGGCGAGCCGTTCCTCGATGGCATCGATTTGCTTCGAGTATGCATGGCCGAGCGGACCGAGGCGGATGAAACTCTCACGCAGGTTGTCCGGGTTCTTCTCTTTCTGGACGAACTCACGCTGTTCGAGCACTTTGAGCACTTGGCTGACGGCGCTTTTCGAGATGTTCATCTTCGTCGCGATCTCCGTCGTCGTCCATGTTTCTTGTCGTTTGAAGAGGAGCAACATCTGTTCTTGCTGATAGCTGAGTTGGAACTCGTTCAAATCGGTGAAGTATTTGGTGAACAATAAGTCGAGCTCGTCGATTTGACGATACATCTCGATGACTTGTTGTTTGCGTGTCTCGTTCAAAGGTCGTTCTCCTTTCATCGTGTGTGACGGAACGTCTGGCTCCGTACGAATAAGAGGCCACTAAGCGCCAATCCGATTATACCAAACGTGATGAGTAACGTTTGAATCGGCACAGCGAGCGCGACGAGCACGGACAAGACGGCGAAGGCGACCGGTTCGAGACCGGACGCGGCGAGCGCCATGATGCTCATGACACGACCAATCTTGTCTTGGTCGCTATGTTCCTGCATGAGTGTGACCGCCGGCAAGTAGACGAGCATCAACATGAAGCCGCTCAGCGCCGCCGTCAACGCAAGCATCGGAATCGATTGGGCTTGCGTATACAAGAGGAACGCGGCAATCGTCAGCAACAAGGCACGAAAGACGAATCGACCGCGATGGATCGAGCGCATCAACAAGACGAGGAAGCTCGCGACGAACGTCCCGACGGCAAGACCGCCCTCGATGACGCTCAAGTCAAACGCCGTACCGCCACGCTCCCCGACGAGGATTGGGATACTCATGATGAGTGGTCCCATGACGAACAGGTTGACGATGGCGATGGAAAGCGTCCCGCTCCGTAAAATCGGGGTATGCGAGACGTAGCGAATCCCTTCTTTTAAGTCGACGATGACGTGAGCGAGAGACATGACATGCGCCGCCGGGATTCGGTCTTGAATCAGGCGCGGCATGATCAACAAAGCGGCAAGGAAGATGAGTCCGGCCGCCGTCCCGAAACTGAGCCCGAACCCGCCCCATGTCAACAGTAGTCCTGCTAAGAAGGGACCGATGACAAACATGAGCTCGAGCGAGCCTTGGAACAAGGAGTTGGCCCGTTGCAACTCGTGCTGTTTGACGAGGGACGGGATGAGGGACGAGAGGGCCGGATACGACATGCCGTCCAAAATCCCGAAGATGACGGAAATCCCGATGAGTGCCGCAACCGAGTAGAGGTCGAGTAGATGAAGGCTCAAGACAGCCAACATGAGTGCGGCCTGGCCGAGGTTCGTCAAAAATAAGAGCCGACTCTTTTGGAAGCGGTCGGCGAAAACGCCGCCGAACACCATCATCACGACACGCGGAAGCGAGACGGCGGTCAAAATGATTCCGAGCAAAGCCGGTTGTTGTAACACATCGATTGTGAGCCACGACACGCTCAAGAAGAAGATGGAGAAGCCGAGCGTCAGCGTCATCCCGGACAGCCAAGTGAAGACGAATCGTGGATTGTGAAGCAAATTCATAATAAAACCTCATGCTTTCTTTATTAAAGTTAAGTTAACTAAACTATAAAACGAGATTCAACTTTAGTCAATCAACTTGCCCGGATTATAAAATTGTAAAATAACGGAACTTTTATAACGATTCTCACGTATAGGTTGATAAAGAGGGAAACACTCGCCCAGATGAAATGAGGAATGAGATATGGATAGGCAACAACGACTGACAAAAATGAAGCAAGGGAATCGGAAGTGGTTCTTTCTGCGGATGCTATTTGCTATTCCGTTCGGTGTGATAGTTTTTTTACTGTTACAGACAAACACGCAAGAGCTACTTTACGGTAGCTTGCTCGTCCTAACGACATTGCTATACGGATACGCCTTACGACAAGAGTATCGATTCATGAGCAGTTTCACAGAACGCACTCGTACAAAACGTTTCATTTCACTTCAATATACGTTTGATTATGTGTTGATTCTCTTCATCGGACTCGTGTTTCCATGGGTCATGAAATCAGAGACGGCCACTTGGTTGCCATTCATCGGCTTTACAGTCGGTATTTTCATCCTCTCGGTTTCAGAACGGGCGATAGATGAGAAAGTGAAACAAAGCGATTCCGAGCAACCGATGCGACGTGAAGTGAGGGGGTGGTGAGCGGATGGAACGGGAAGCGAGATTATCTAAACTCGTGAACATCAAGAAGCGATATCATCGCATCGTCATCGCGAGCACGCTCTTCATTTGGGGGGCATCATTATACTTCATGATGGACCTTGTGTATTCCGGTGCGCTCGCGGTCATCAGTCTCGTTCCGATGATATGGCTCGAGTGGAGGCAGACACGCACTTACCTCACGTTCAATCGCGACCGTTCATATCGGCGTCTCATTCAGCTGAATTTTGCAATTCTCTGTTTTACTTTTATCTTACTGTTTAGCCTAGTCACCTTGCTTTTAACCGGCAATATCCACCGGGATGCACTCATGTGGACGATCATTCTCGGGGCTCCGCCGTCTGTCCTACTGCCGTTTTGGCTGGACCGGAAGTTGCTCGAAATCGATTCGGAGCACGTGACGTCTGGTATGTTGGCGAAAGCGAACCGTGCGAAGTCGAAGCATCAACTTGATGAAATACAAGAATAAAAGGACGGCATGACTATGACGAAACAAGAACGGATTCAAGCGTTAGGCCAATATCGAGAAAAACATCAACGCAGTAGTTTTTGGCTGACAATGGCACTCATCTTCTTCAACTCGTTCACGTTAGGGTTTGAGGACTTCTGGTGGGTATGGGGGATTGGGTCCCTACTCATATCAATCGGTCTAGTGCGTATCATGCTCCGTGAAGGAAAGAAAGCGATGACGCTTACGACCGGACGTGGCGAATTGCTTACAAAGCGCTTGTATGGCATGTATCCTCTTTGGATGGTGTGGGTCACAGCGGCGGTGATTTTCAGTCGTTTGGGCGTCCCGATCATCGGATGGATGGTTTACGGTGTCTGTTCGGCGATGTTAGGGTGGCATCATTACACGACACGTCGACAGCTCGAGCACGTTGACCCAAATCAGCCGACCCGAACCGACATCTCGCGGTTCTACCGCTCTTACGAGAGGAGTACATATGGTAACGAAAGAAACACGGATTAAACAGCTGTTGGAGCAAGACGACGTCCATTGGCGCTGGCGCTGGGGCGTTTGGTTTGTCGGGATCGTCGTGACGATTATTGTGAGTGGCGCTTCCCCGAGATGGGTTCCTTTCAGTACGCTCATCCTCTTTTTCCCGTATCTCTGCTTGGAGTGGCGGAAGACGAAGCTATTACTGACGTTCAATGAGGAGCGACGATACAGTCGGCTCATCTATTTCGAGTTTGCCTCCCTCTGGCTTCAGTTTGTTGTGTACCTCGCCCTTGTGATTGGTTACCTCGCGGAAAGCCTGTCACTGCCGTGGCTGCTTGGTATCATCGGTGGGGTCTCGACGTTGACGTTCGGGGTCTCGCGTTTCTTGCAGCGACGCATCCGTCAGATTGACCCGGCACACGTCACGAATAAGCAGCTGTCGGTTGCGAAAGAAGAGCGATTGGAAACATATCGCGCAGGTCTATGATGCGTCATGGCCTTTTTTTATGGTTCAGGACATCTGTCCTTTATCGAAGCTGTCCGTTATTGTTAACTAAAGAAAAAAAGGGGGAGATGGAGATGCGCGGAGTCTTGTTCGCCATCAGCGGCGGATTCTTTTTGACCTTACAAAGTGTGGCCAATGCCAATATCAGTACTACAATCGGTACGTGGCAGGCGGCGACACTCACCCAGCTGACCGGTTTTATCGTGGCGCTCCTCATCATGCTCCTCGTCCGCGACCGGACATATCGCGAGATGCGACATGTGAAGCCGCTCTATCTGTCAGGCGGAGCCTTCGCGGCGCTCATCTTGTTCAGCAACATGACGGCCGTGCACACGCTCGGCGTCACGCTCACGATTTCGTTATTTTTAATCGCCCAGCTCGCGCTCGCCCTCGTCATTGACGGACGTGGCTGGTTCGAGATGGTGCAACGTCGCTTGAACGTCACACAACTTGTCGGTGTGGCGATGATGGTTGCCGGAGTGGTGTTGTTGAAATGGTAGGGAACGAGCAAGTGGAACGCTATATGAGACAGGTCGGGCTCGACGAGGTGTTGCCGCGTGCGGCACGGGCGGATTTGACGCTCGTCCGTTACGCACCGGGGGCGACGATTTGTACGCAAGGTGACGCAGCCCATGCACTTCGTTTTCTTGTCAGTGGGAAGATTCGTGTCTCCCATACGTCGGCCGCAGGGAAGCGGCTCGTCTTGTCGTTCAAGCAACCGCTCGATTTGATTGGGGACATCGAGTACGTACAGCGGACTCCTTATTTGAACACGGTCGAGGCGGTGACGACCGTCGAGATGCTTGTCATTTCGTTCGAGGCGTTGGCGCGTCACGCGACCGAGGACGTCATTTGGCTCAACTACTTATTGACGGAGATTACCCGCAAGTTCGAGCGGAAGTCGCAATCGATGAGCTTCAACTTGTTTTATCCGGTCGATGTCCGGCTCGCGAGTTATTTGTTGTCGATGACACCCGAGACAAAAACCCTCGGTTCGACGGTCGATGAGTTGACCGACATCGCCGATTTGATTGGGACGAGCTATCGGCACGTCAACCGGACGCTGAAACGGTTCGTCGAGGAGGGGTTGATTGAACGGGACAGACGGTCGATTACGGTTCTCGACCGGAATCGTTTGATTGAGGTGGCGGGAGAGAGCATTTATGAGTGAGGAGGGAGACGTATGACCATCGGGATGATGCTTGCCGTGTTCGGCGGGATGCTCGTTTGTATCCAAAACACGTTCAATGCGAACGTGAAGCGACGCGTCGGGGCGTGGGCCACGACGACGCTCGTCCTCGGGCTTGGCTTTCTCGCCTCGCTCGTCGCGGGACTAATCAGTGATGGGACGGCCTTGTTTGCCGTCACGGGGATGGAGACTTGGTATTGGTTCAGTGGCATTATCGGGGTCGGTGTCGTCATGAGCGTGACACAAAGCGTCGAGCGGCTCGGCCCGAGTTACGCCATCTCCATCGTCATGGTGTCACAAATCCTGTTCGCGCTCCTCTGGGACACACTCGGTTGGTTCGGGCTCGCGGCGATTCCGTTCACGTGGAAGACGGTCGTCGGCATCGTCTTAGTCGTCGGCGGGGTATTGCTGTTCCAGTTGAGCGGGAAAGAAAATGTAGTGAACGCGCGTGTCCGACGCGTCGGATGACGTTAAAACGACTTTCCACAAACATGACATGTCTGCCCGTGTTCCTGCCTCCTGACAGAGGTTTGGCAATGCGGGCATGTTGTCGTTTTGGACTCTTGCGGATAAAACGTCGAACGATGCTCGAAAGGGGAGCGATGATGCGGTTTCCAGTTGAAGAGGATGAACACGACGGCCCCGAGCAACGCGATTAAAATCAGGATATCCATATGAAAGCCTCCTAATTATTGGTATGCTATTCTTATGTACGCAACGTGTAAGCATTTGGTTTCAAGGGGGAATGAAAAATGACACGTGAAGAACGAATCGAACAGTTATATTTACGAAACCGGACTGGGATTGTGATGTTGCTCGTTACATTTTTAAGTGGGCTCGCGGGCGGCCTTTGGTTTTTTTCAAAAGGCGCTTATGAACAGATTGCTGCATTTGTTTTCTTTTTCATCGTCGCGTTTCCGCTCGGCTTCGTCGCCTGGCGTAAGACGTGGACGCTGTTGACGTTCAATGAGGATAAACGCTATCGGCGCTGGATTCGCTTCAAAGGGCTTTTGAATCTCGTCTTACTATTTGGCATGATGGGGATGATGTCGCTCTTTGCCTCAGGATTCGTTCCATTATCATTGTTCACAAGTACCGTGGTGAGTTTGGCGATCGGCTATTTGTTCATCGAGATGGTGGTGGATCGACGCCTGATTCAAATCGATGACGAGCACGTCGTCGATAGCCTGCTTGGATTGACGAAACGGGAGCGGATGAAACGGCATTGGGAGGAAGAATAAAGGGGGAGTGATGAAAGCATGATATGGAGACCGGACCCGGACGATTCGAATCGGTTGCCCGAATTGACAGACGAAGTATTGGTAGCAGTCGAGGCGCGCCTCGGGGTGAAGCTCCCGGACGACTATCTTGAAGCGATTCGTATCCAAAACGGTGGTGGCGTCGAGCCACGTGACTTGCCGATTGTGTGGAACGGACAAGACGACATCGCGCTCGTCGACTCGATTGCTGGCGTCGGTCTATTGGACGGCTTGATTCAATCGAAGGCGCTATTGACCGAGTGGGGCATCGAAGATGATCGGTTGATCACCTTCGCAGGGGATGGACACTTCTTCCTCGCGTTCGACTATCGTGAGAGCGTGACGCCAAAGATTTCGTATATCGACACGGACAGCGAGCAGATTGATGTCCTATTCGACTCGTTCCGCACATTCACCGAAGCGCTCACGACGGTCGAGTTCGAGCCGTTCACTGGACTCGCCGAGGGGGAGGCGTTGATCGATTATGCGCGGCGTCAACTATACAGCACCGATAAACGCGAGAAGGCGCAGGGAGCGAACACATGGTTGAACGGAGTCGACATGCTTGGCACAGACGAGCTCGTCACGGAATTATTGACGTGGATGAACGACGAGACGCTCCGAAACGAAGCGATTTATACGATGCAACATTTGATTCTGGCGCGGAGGCTTCAAGAAAAATCATCGATTGAAGCATTCTTTAAAGGGCTTCGACAGCACGACGACCCGTTCAGTAAACAAACTTATGAGGAGACGAAATATATCCTCGAGCATGACATTCTGTTTGAGTGAAACTTTTTGCACGATTGACTCGTAAAAAAAGGAAATGAGATTTAGCTAGGAGGATTGGAGGATTGACCATACAGTAAGACTAGAACGCATGATTGAGAACGACCGCAAACGACAAAAGCAGACGCTGTATCCTACATTCGGTTTCATCGCGCTGTTCATCATCTATTTTATGACGACAGATGTGCTGCTCCTATTGCCCATCATCTTGGTCGGGCAGTTCCCGATGCTCTATAAGAGTTGGCATCGGATGAAACTGTTGCTCACGTTTAATGCCGATGTCCGCTATCAAGAAAAAGTACGGTCCGAGTTCGGATTGGCCGTCGGGAACCTCGTCTTCCTCTTGTTGTTGATTACGAGCTCGATTCTCGGTTGGATTACGCTGCTGACGTTCATCATCGTCGTACTCGTCGGCTTGATCACGTTCATCGTGCTCGGCTATCGCATCGACCGTGAGTTGAAAGCGATTGACCCGGAGCATGTGACCGGAACAGAGCTCAGCAAAGCGCAAGTCGAGCGTCAAAAACGAAAGACATCATGATGGGGGACATTCAATATGGTTGAAAAAGAACAACGCGTCAAACAAATGGTCGAGAACGACCGCAACGTGAACAAGACGGCGCTCTTGCTCACGTTCATGATTTTAGGGATCGCCTTCTACTTCATCTTCACGCAAGAGATTTCGCTCGTGACGTTCGCCGTCATCATCATGGCGACCCAGTTGCCGAGCTTGTACCGCGCCTGGCATCGGATGAAGTTACTGCTCACGTTTAACGACGAGGGGCGCTATCAGAAGTTCGTCCGTCTCGAGTTCGGGATCGTGCTCGCGAACGTCGTCTTGCTCGGTCTCTTCATCGCCATCGCCTGGTCGATTGAAGGTTCGCTCGTCGTGTTTGCGGTCATGTTGCTCGCACTGTTCATCCCGTTCATTTTCTTGTCGGTGTGGGTGAACCGGAAGCTCGAGCTGATCGACTCGAACCACGTGAACAATCACGAGCTCCGGATGGCACATCGGGAAGCAACGAAAAATCGGCTCAGCTGATAAGGAGGAAGATGGATGAAACGGACACTGCTCGCCTGCTTACTCGCTCCGCTCCTCCTGCTCGCCGCATGTGGCGAACAAGGGCGAGAGCTCGTCGTCGGAACGTATAAAAATGAAGAGACGATCGTCTTCTCAGAGACGTCGGTTCAAGACGAAGCCGACATC
The DNA here is from genome assembly GCF_000696055.1 of Exiguobacterium sp. AB2. NCBI lineage: Bacteria > Bacillati > Bacillota > Bacilli > Caryophanales > Exiguobacterium > Exiguobacterium sp. AB2. The sequence continues at coordinate 16,968 of NZ_JNAA01000068.1, read as the reverse complement.
AACCGCTTCATCGAGATTGTGGAATCGAGTCCGGCGACTGAGGCCGAGATGGAAGGGTTACCCGACTACGTCGTGACAATCAACAACCCGGCGGAGTCGACGATGGAGTGGATGGTGAACATTTGGGAAGATGAAGCGGGAACGATCCAGTTCACGAGAGGGCTTGCTGGAGAAGACGTGTTTGAGATGAGTCCAGACGATTCCGAAGAAGTCCGTGACCTCCTTCAGTTAGAAAAGTAAACAAATGAAATTCAAGAACCCAGCCTCTGATTCGTCAGAGGCTGGGTTTCTTATGAAAACATACCAATCAAACAGCCACAGATGACCATGCCGGCAGTGTAAAACTTGAAGCGATGCCGTTCCCAAAATGAATCGGTCATCGTGTCGTCACACCGTCGCGCTTCGCGATCTTATCGCTCACTTGTTGGCCGCTGAGCGTGACCATCGGCATCCCGCTGCCCGGATTGACCGTGCCGCCGACGAAGTACAGATTCTCATACAGTTCACTTTGCTTCTTATGCTTGAATCCGCCGTTCTGGTTTTTGTCCGACACGGTTCCGTAAATCGCACCGCGGTCCGAACCATACATCCGCTCGATGTCATGCGGCGTCCAAACGTTCCGCGTCACGATGTTGTCCCGAAGACCATCCATGCCCATCCGTTCGAGCTTATCGAGCACCCGTTCTTCAAACGCCGCGTAATCGGCCTCGGTGAACGGGTCTTCTTGAATGTACGGGATGTGCGGCAAGATTTTAATATTCTCATGTCCCGCCGGTGCTTGGGTCACATCGGTCTTGTTGACGTTCACCAAATAAATCGTCGGGTCGTCCGGCAACTCGTGTCTGTCGAAAATCTTCTCCATCTGCTCTTGTAAGTTTTCTGAGAAGAAGAAGTTGTGGTGTGAGAGTGACGGGAATTCTTTTTTGACGCCGAGATGGAGTACGAAGCCGGAGCTGGCCGGTTCGTATTTGTCGACGAGCTTGTCGACGAACGCCTCTTCGACATCGACCATCTTTTGATAGAACGGGATGACTTCCATGTTCGAGACGTAGTAATCGGCAGAGCGGAGTCGTCCGTCCTCGAGCTCAATCGCCGAGATGTTCCCGTTGAGCGTATGCGCCCGAACGACGCCTTGTCCGGTATTTAGCTTCACGCCGATCTCTTCGGCGAGTGTTGTCAAACCTTCGGCGAGCTTATGTGTCCCGCCTTCGACGTACCAGCATCCTTGCGCGTGCTGCATGTAAATCATCATATTGAGAACGGCCGGGGCGCTATACGGCGACGATCCGACGTATTTGACGTAATACGATAACATCGTGCGCAGGTGTGGGTTGCTAATTCGTTTTGAGATGGCACTGTACATCGTCGACGCCAAGTCGAAACCGGTCAGTGTCGCGATGGGACCGATTTGTGTAACTGCCTCGAACGGCGATTCGAACCCTTCTTTTAAGTAACTGCGTTCCGTTGTCTTGTAGATGCGTTCAGCATAGTTCAACAGCTTGCGATACTCGTTCATGTCTTTTTTTGACAGCGACGGATTCGCGCTCGCCATCACTTCAAGGTCGTGATACAAGTCGAGCACCGTACCGTCCGGAAAGAACGAACGCCACTCCAAGTCGAGCCGCTTGATGGGCACATAATCTTCCATCTGTTTACCGCTTCCGGTGAACAACTTCTCGAAAATTTGGGGCATCGTCAAAATCGATGGGCCGAGATCGAACCCGAACCCGTCTTGTTCGAGACGGTTCACTTTCCCGCCGATATGGTCGTTCTTTTCATATAAAGCCACGTCATAGCCTTTTTGTTTCAGCGAGATGGCTGCCGAAATCCCGCCTAGCCCCCCACCGATGACAATCACTGACTTGTTCACGTTCTGCATACACGTACCGCCTCTTTCCGACATGATTTATGAAACGCTTACTGATTCATTTGCCACTATTGCCTCTATTCCCTGCACGCACACTTCCGAACATTCAATTTCAGCACATTGTCGCCTTCAAAATACGTTGCCTCATCTTTTGATCGAACGGTTCAAGTACAATAATCGTAAAAAAAAATGGCGATTGTTGTGTCTGAATCGGGGGACTATACTAAAGCTAACTCAACACAATGTCTATGGAATATAGGATGACGTGAAAAAGGAGTAGGCCCATGGATATCCATATACACGACGTCACGAAATCATTTGGCAAACAGATTGCCATCGACCGTGTCAGTTTCACGATCAATTCTAGCGATATCTGTTGCCTGCTCGGCCCGTCCGGTTCGGGGAAGACGACGCTCATTCGGCTGATGATCGGTGCCTTGGCCGCGGACAAAGGTTCGATTCGCATCGGCGAAACAAAGATGCCGAACATGGGCATGCTCCACAATATCGGCTTCATGCCCCAGAACGACGGATTGTATGATGACTTGTCGGCCGAGGCGAACCTTGAGTTTTTTGGCTCCATCTATAAGCTCGGCAAACCGAAGCTCCAACAACGCATCACGGAAGTGCTCACGCTCGTCGATTTGACGGCCGACCGCAAGAAACTCGTCCGAAATTTCTCGGGCGGGATGAAAAAGCGGCTCTCGCTCGCAATCGCCATCCTGCATCAACCGGACGTCTTGTTTTTAGATGAGCCGACGGTCGGAATCGATCCAATCTTACGCCGTCAGATTTGGGATCAGTTTCAAGCGATTCGGGCGAGCGGGACGACGATCATCGTCTCGACGCACGTCATGGACGAGGTGCTCGAGTGTGACCGGGCCGCGCTCATCTATAACGGCCGTTTGATCGCTTACGACACCGTGCCGCATCTGTTAGATCAGACGGAGAACGGTCGCGTCGAGGAACTGTTCCTCATCGCCGGTCGAGAAGGAGGGACGGATCATGCGTAACTTGGCGAAACGCGTCATCTTTCAGACGCTCAATGATAAACGGAGTGTCGCCTTGATTTTGATCGCACCACTCTTGATTTTGACGCTCGTTTACTTTCTCCTCGGTGACTCGGATTACGTGCCGGTCGTCGTGCTTGATGAGAACGTACAAACGCAACTCGTCGAGGCGTTCGAAGCCGAGACACTCGATGTCCGGTTGGACACGGTCGACGACCCGTTCGGATACTTGGAAGACAATCCAGACGTCGATGCGGTGTTCGAAGCGACGCAGGCAGGGACGACGATCACACTCCGGGAACCGTCGACGAAGTCCTCGAAGGCGGTAAGAGAGATGCAAACGGCGCTGTCGACGTTGAATCCGGCGGCTGATATCGAGATGAATTATGTATACGGGGAAGAAGGGCAATCGACGTTCGATTCGTTCGGTTACGTGTTCTTGTCGCTGTTCTCGTTCTTCTTCGTCTTTATCTTATCGGCGATGGCGCTCGTGAAAGAACGGAGCGGCGGCACGCTCGAGCGTCTCCTCATGACGCCGATCAAACGGGGACAGGTCATTTTGGGCTACACGCTCGGCTACGGCGTGTTCGCCGTCGTGCAGTCGGTCATCATCGTGCTCTATACGATTTACGTGCTCGGCCTGACCTCGGTCGGCAATATGGCGTGGGTCATGTTGGCGATGCTGCTCATGGCGGGGACGGCCGTCTTGTTCGGGGCGACGATTTCGGTGTTCGCCCGTTCTGAACTTCAAGTCGTCCAGATGATTCCGTTCACGATTATCCCGCAAGTGTTCTTCTCAGGGTTAATTCCGCTCGACTTGATTCCATACGGACTCGGCAATTTGAGTTACGTCATGCCGATTTTTTACGGGGCGACCGCCATCAAAGAAGTGATGGTGTACGGGAGCGGCTTGTCCGGAATCTGGCCATATTTACTTGGACTCGTCATCTATGCGGGCGTGCTCTACTCGCTCAACATGCGTGCACTCGGGAAGTATCGAGGCCATTAAGTCAGAAAGACAAGACCCAGTTTTGAAGTTGCTGAAACATTGGCACATAGCCGGCTAAGCGAATCACAATAAACCAAGCTCCGGTATATAGAAAAGCGGAGAGGGCATTGTAAAGTGCGTATGTCCGAAACTTGAGCGATGTGAAACCGGCCACGTAATGGATGGGATGGCGCAAGCCGGGAATGAAATAAGAGATGAGGACAATCCGTGATCCATACTTCTCATAAAGTGCCTTCGCCCGATTCAAATAACGGGAATCACGCGTAGAAGATGGAATCACGTGATGCAGGCCGCGACCGACAAGATAAAACCAGCTGAACGCGAGCGTGAAGACGACCCACGTCGTGAAGAAGAGCGCCCAACCAGAAGGCGCGACGGTCAGATGGGTAATCATTAATACGTCGTCTGATAGTGGGGTAAACATGATGCCGACGGCGAGCATCACGTATTGCGTCAATAATTCCATATTCGTTCACTCCTTACTTTTGTCTAGTATCCCCTGACAAACGTAAGGAGTGTTTAGCGTCATCTTAAGAAATCTTAAGAAGTCCCACAGAAATCGTTGTCATCCCCGCGCTATACTCATAACCAATAGACAGATTGACTAAACAGAAGTAGAAAAAAGATGCTACGCTAGGTTTAACATAGACGACTGATGAGGTCGTTCATAAACATACGTGTAACGCGTATCCTGGCAAGGAGGAAGAACATGCGGTCACAACAAACCATTTTGATTGCGGATGACGATGAGGCCATTCGCGAGTTGCTCGCGATTTATTTAAAAAATGAAGGGTATGTACTTCGGTTTGCGAAGACGGGCCAAGAAGTGCTCGACGTCGTCGCGCATGAACCGATCGACTTGCTCGTTTTAGACTGGATGATGCCCATCATGGACGGCATTTCCGCATGTATCGAAATTCGGAAGACACAGTTTATGCCGATTTTGATGCTAACGGCTAAAACGAGTGATCTTGATTTGATGCAAGGGATTTCTGTCGGAGCGGATGACTATATGAAAAAGCCGTTCAATCCGCTCGAAGTGACGCTTCGGGTCAAGTCGTTGCTCCGACGTTATCGTGACTACGGGGCCGATCAAGCGACCCAATCTGGAAAACTCATGTTTCAAGAGTTGACGCTCGATGTGCAGACGAGACAATGTCAAAAAGGCGAGACGCTGATTCGTCTCACGCCGAAAGAATTTGATATTCTTGCCTATTTCATGCGACATCCGAATCAAGTGCTAACGGTCGAACAGATTTATGAGGCCGTGTGGGGCGAAGATGCGTTCGAGGTCGATAATACGGTGATGGTGCATATCACTAAAATTCGAGAAAAGATTGAAGACACACCACGAAAACCGTCGTATATCAAGACGGTTTGGGGCGCGGGTTACCGGTTATGAGACAGCGACAGTGGGACCGATTACTCGTCAAGTTGATTGGAATCATCTTAATCAATGCACTCATCGCGACGATCGCGTTTTTAATCATGGGCTACTCGATCAGTATGTATTATATTCAAAATGAAACCACGCCGGAACCATTGACGTCCAATCTGGCATTTCTGAGCGTGACGTTTATTACGATTATCATTTTTGTGATCGGTTTTTCATTGATGATGCGAACCACGCTACGAAAAATCACATATTTATCAGATGAGATTAAACAGATTGCGAACGGGGATCTTGATCGAACCGTGGACTTGAAAGGCCAGGACGAACTTGCATCCCTCGCAAGGAATGTCACGCAAATGTCCGCTCAGTTAAAAGAATTGTTTGAGCGGGAACGGGCCCATGAAGAGGAACGAAACCAGCTGTTCTCAAACCTGTCCCACGACTTACGGACACCGCTGACGAGTATTCGCGGCTATCTGCAATTGCTTGAAAGCGAACGCGTCATGACGGACGTCGAACGGAGTCATTTCAACGTGTTGAATGAGAAAACGGCCCAGCTCGAACGATTGCTCGATCAGTTGATGGACGTGAACCGGTTGTATTCGTCACAAGTGACGCTCTCGAAACAGCGAATGAACATCAGTCTGTTGACGACCCAACTCGTCCACGAGATGGGTCCATTGTTTGAAGAGGCGGGCTATCGTGTGTCGGTCAATGTGCAGCCTGACTTATACGTCGAAGCTGATCAAGACCAACTGATTCGCGTCTTTCAGAACTTGATGTCGAACGCATTGAAATATGCGGCACCGGATGGACTGATTGAACTGACACTCGTTGAACGAGACGAACATGTCTTATGGCGACTGTGTAATGAGACGACACCCCGGACGATTGCGTCGATTGACCATTTGTTTGACCGGACGTATCGGGTGGACGCATCACGTGGCGAGACACCAGGGGACGGGCTCGGGCTGTCGATTGCCCGTCAAATCATGATTTTACACGACGGCACGTTGACAGCGTATGCTTCAGGAGAAGACCGGATTTGTTTTGAAGCATGTTTTTTCATCAAGTGAGACTAAAATAAGCATCCGAGCATTTGCTCGGATGCTTATTAGCGTTTGAGGAGTAAAGCGATGCCCGCAACGAGAAGCGCGAGCCCGCTATACATCCGTACTTGATGGCAAGTCACTATCTTTCACCCCTGTAAGTCATTATAGTTCGTTCATTTTTTGGCGACGCGGAGTTTTGTCTGTCCCATCTCTTTATAAATAAAGAGAATCTCGTTGCCGTAATTGCCTGAAGGTTGCATCGCCCACTTGCGATGAAGGGCAGGCCATGTCGTCGCCGATCCCCGTTTTACGTAATGAAAACGCGGGTCGACGCGCGTCGAATTCAAGTTATCTTTTGAGGCATAGGCTTTCAGGTGTTGAATCTGAGCCAGCACTCCTTGATGCGGGGAACGGAAGAAATGACCTTTGACACCTTTACCGGTCGTGCCGATTCCTGAATAGTTATGCTGCTTCGGAAGCACGTCTCCGCCGTAGCGAAAGTAGCCGGTTTCTTTCAAAGCTTGTGCAAACGCGACGTCTCCGCGGACGCCTTCTTTGGCACCTAGAATGATGAACAGTTTGGCGAGTTCTTCAACCGTCGTGCCATGAAGACGCACATTCTTAGGGTTTTTCGTTTTCACGTAATCTGCCATTTGTTGCGGTTTTAATGCCGACGTTCCCATAATAGCACGATTCTCTTTCTTTGTTGCGGCTTCAACTGATATTGTAAAGGTGAAGGACGAAGTTATAATCATGAGACAGGTGATACAGCAGACAAGTATGTTTTTCATCAAGAGGCCTCCGATTCGATTCAACAAACTATACAAATAATACCATATAATAATCAGATTGGTTGCTTCATTTTCAGGAAGAGGGAATAAAATCCAATTTACATGAACAAAAAATGGGCGAATCGGTTGTCGGCTTGTCACGTTCAAGTGAAACGGCCAAAACGAAACTAGGAGGATCATAATCTATGTTTAAAGCATATCAATTTCAAATAAAACTATTGGACAGCCCGACCCCCGTATGGCGCCGCTTTATCATCCCGGCCGAGACGAACTTCAAACGACTTCATGATGCCATTCAAATCGTGATGTGGTGGGACGACTCACACTTGGCGAAGTTCGAAGATGATTTACGAAAGCCGACGCTCCGGTTCGTGTTAAACCCTGAGGAAGTGTATGAACACAAAAGTCGCCTCGCACATTTGAAGGAACAGTCAAAACTGAGTGATTTTGAAAAGGGCCTATTAGAACGCTTCAAACAAGTGACGGTTCGGGATATGAAAAACGTGAAGCTTCCGAGTGTTATCGAGTCTCATCAAACACTCTACTATACGTACGACTATGGCGAGGAGTGGCAACATCAACTAACGCTTGAACAAGTCGTCGACAACTACCCGTATCCATATCCGATGGTGACAGAGTGGGAAGGAGAGACGCCGTTTGAAGATGTCGGAGGAATGGCTGGGAATCAGATGATTCAAGACATCTTAAACGATACATCTCATCCGCAACACGAGGAGTATGTGGAAGCGTCAAAGGATGTACAACCGTATCAAGTCAATAAAATCAATTTCCTGTTACAAGAGTATGTGACAGTGAAGCGAATGAAATAAGTAAAAGCGGCGAAAGTCGCTTTTTTTGTTTGACCTGATAAGAAAAATTAATCACTTAAAGTAAGATAATGTAATAATATTGAAGGTGATAACACCTAACATGTGGAAATTATTCAGTGCTATGAAAGGAGTGATTATGTGGAGTTTATTGCACATGTCCGTTCAGATGATCAGGTAATTCAATCTGTTCGTCAACATTTAGTAGATGCCAAAATACTGGCAGAAGACTGGGGACGACCACTTGGACTTAGCAATGTCTGCGGTCTTGCCGCTTTGCTTCACGACATGGGGAAATACAGTGATGCATTTCAACATTACATACGCCGAGCTGTGTCGGGTGAGAAAGTGAAACGGGGAGAAGTAGACCATGCTACTGCGGGTGGACGCTTATTATTCGATACGTTAAAAGGGAAATCTTCGAAGCAATTATTAGCTGAGATTGTAAGTAATGCAATCATCTCTCATCATGGAAATCTCCATGATTATGTCCAAGGTGAAGACTCACCTTTTCTTCAACGAGTAGAAGTGAAAACACTCGAAGAATATGAGGTTTGTAAACAGCGATTTTTTGACGAAGTCATTTCAGAAGTCGATTTTAATGATTACGTCGAAGTTGCCCATCGACAGTTATGGAGCTATTTGAAACGAATCGGTGCTACAGTACCGAATTCATCATTTCTCACCAAGTTAATCTTTAGTATTTTGATTGATGCAGATCGAACGAATACGAGACAGTTTGAGGAAAATAAAATTGATTCCGGTTTAACAGATTACCTCACTGTCTATAAAGGGCGCTTAGAACAACATATAACGCGATTGAGCACCTCATCAATTGTTTCCCCCATTAACGCGTTGCGACAGAAGATGTCCGAGCAAGCGATGCATCACGCTAAACAACCCAGTGGAATTTATACACTTTCGATTCCGACGGGAGGTGGGAAGACGTTAGCGAGTCTCCGTTACGCCCTTCACCATGCTATCCATTACCAAAAACGACGAATTATTTACGTTGTTCCTTTCACTACGATTATTGAGCAGAACGCCCAGGTCGCGCGAGCAGTTTTAAAAACGAACGAAATCGTTGAACACCATTCAAACGTCGTGCAGTTAGATGACGTTTCTGAAGATGAGATGAATTTACAGTCGAAATTGAATCTAGCAAAAGATAACTGGGACGCCCCGATTATCTTTACGACGATGGTTCAATATTTAAACACGTTTTACGCGAAAGGAAATCGGAACACGCGTCGTCTTCATCATTTAAGTGAAGCCATCGTGATTTTTGATGAAGTACAAAAAGTTCCGACCAAATGCGTATCGCTATTCAATGAATCGTTAAACTTCTTAAAAAACGGACTAAGTTCGAGCGTGATTTTATGTACGGCAACGCAACCCGCACTTGATTTTGTAAAACACCGGTTAACAAGTGATGGAGAAATGATTCAAGATTTGCCGGTTGTGGTTGAAGCGTTCAAACGAACAGAGATTGAAGTTCTATCTGACGGTTTTGATACGGATCGACTCGGCTTATTCGTGCAAGATAAGGTCATCACCAATCAAAGTGTTCTGATCATTTTAAATACAAAAACGGTCGTCCGTAGGTTATACGAATCATTGAAAGCATCGTTTTCTGAAGATGAAGTGTATCACTTGAGCACATCGATGTGCGCTGCTCATCGAAAGTACATTTTAGAAAAAATCAATAAGCGACTTGATACCGGTAAACGAGTGATTTGTATTAGCACCCAGCTGATTGAAGCGGGGGTAGATGTGAGTTTCCAATGTGTCATTCGCTCGTTTGCAGGACTCGACTCAATCGCTCAAGCCGCTGGACGTTGCAATCGACATGGTGAGGTAGAACGGCGAACGGTTTACTTAATCAATCACGTTGAGGAAAGTGTCTCCAAATTAACGGACATTGCAAAAGGACAGGAGATTGTTAAACGATTGGTTGTCGATTTAGAGCGAGATTCAACCGCTTACGGTGGAGAGTTACTATCCCCGCTTGCGATGCGACGATACTTCCAAGAGTTTTATCAACTCAGAGAAGTGGATTTGGATTACGCGGTAAAAGGTTCGACTGAAACATTGGCCCCGATGTTGTTTGAAGGGACGAAAAATCGGCATCGCATTAGTGATACCCCGCTGTTACTAGTAGCACGACATCGAACGGTTGCTGACAACTTTCACGTCATTGAACAGTTAACTGATGATGTGCTGGTGCCCTATGGCGACAAAGGAAAAGAATTGATTGCACTGCTGAATGGTGACGTCAATTGGGAGGATGCCCGAAAGTGGTTAAAAGAGTCTCAACAATATACGATCAGCATTTATAACCATGAACGACAAGCACTTGAGCAAAGTGGGGGGATTGTTTCTTTGCTAGATGGTCGATTGCTCGTGCTGCAACCAACCGCATACGATGAACAATATGGATTAAATCTATCACAAGATTCTGAGATGCAAAGGTTAATCATGTGATGAGAGGAGAGAGTTATGCGAAATTCAATTGAGTTTAAAGTTTATGGGGATTACGCCCTCTTTACAGACCCATTGACGAAGTTAGGTGGCGAAAAAATGTCCTATCAAATCCCCACCTATCAAGCAATCAAAGGGATTGTCGAATCGATTTATTGGAAGCCGACGATTGTCATGGTTGTCGATGCGATTCGGATTATGAAACCGATTAAAATGGAATCGAAGGGGATGCGGCCCATTGAGTATAGTGGTGGGAATTCTCTAGCTCACTACACGTATTTGCGGGACGTGTGCTATCACGTTCGAGCGCATTTCGAATTCAATCCACACCGTCCTGATTTAGCGTTTGATCGAAATGAAGGAAAGCATTATGCCATTCTTAAACGTTCGCTGGAAGCGGGAGGTCGAAGAGATATTTTCCTAGGGGCAAGAGAATGCCAAGCGTACGTAGAGCCCATTGAATTTGATCAAGGAGAAGGTTTTTACGATGGAGTGGATCTTCATTTTGGAACCATGGTTCACGGATTCAATTATCCCGACGAGACAGGGGTAAATGAACTTGCAGTTCGCTTGTGGCATCCAGTGATGAAAAATGGGGTGATTACATTCACAAGACCAGAAGACTGCTCCCTTGTCCAACCCATCAAAAAGATGCACGCCAAACTATTTACAGAAGGTTCGATTGAGTCAGTAGAATCGTTGCATGATCAATTATAGGAGGTGATGGAATGAGCGTTTGGCAACAGCTATACGAGACATACAATCAACATCTCGATGAAGTAGGTAAATCAGAAAGTCGTTGGGAAGGAAAGACGTTCACGTTGCTTCCGATTTCTCATACGACACAAACGGCTCATATCACTGTCAATATAACACCTGATGGTGAATTTCACTCAGCCGAAATGATTGAGAAAGGTCATGGGAACACATTAATTCCTAGCACTGAAGATTCATCTAGCAGAGCAGGGAGTGTCATTGCTCCTTATCCGCTACACGACAAGTTACCTTACGTAGCTGGTGACTATAAAGCATTTGGCGGCGTGTATAAAAAAGACAATGCGCATCAAGTGTACATGGATAACCTGAAAAAATGGTCTGAATCCTCTCATGGATTTGATCGGTTGAAGAGTATCTATACGTACTTACAAAAGGGACGACTCATTGAAGATTTAGTGAACGAGAAAGTACTTTTTACAGAGACGGATGGCACGTTGAAATGGACGTGGAAAGAGAAAGAGGAAAAGCCTTTGATTTACTCTGTTGTGACAGGAGGGCTTGAAGGAGCATTTATCCGCTTCCATGTTCATTCATCTGAACAGTTGAACCTAGAGCCATGGCGAGATTCTGAGTTTTATCAATCTTTTATCGCTTACTATGCTGAACAAGCAGGGAACTCTACATTATGTTTTGTGACGGGAGAACAAAAAGTTGGTTCTACCAAACATGCGAATAAAATTCGAAATGCTGGCGACAAAGCGAAACTCATCTCTGCAAATGACAGTAGCGGATTCACATTTCGTGGTCGTTTTGACAAAGCCTTTGAAGCAGCGACGATTAGTTATGAAGTATCGCAAAAAGCACACAATGCACTAAAATGGCTGATTCAAAGACAAGGAAAACTGATTGATCAACGTGTCTTTTTGGTTTGGGGGAGTGAAGTAACCGAAATGCCAAGTGCAGTTGATTCGACTTTCTCACTTGCTGCATTGTTTGACGATGTGGAAGAGAAAGAAGTATTCGATACGAACCAAGATGGTGCACGAGCATTTTCTGACGCGCTCATCGGCTATAAGAGAAAGTTGCCTCGACAAACAGTCAATATTTTAATACTGGATGCGGCAACGACAGGTCGTCTGGCGATTCTTTATTATCGTTCATTTGATCAAGAACAATACTTTAAGCGGCTGCTGACTTGGCATACGGAGTATCCGTGGGAGTATACGTACGTTGATTGTGAGAAAAAGCGACGAGTATTCATGGGCGCACCAGCGTTGAATGACATAGCGACGATGGCTTATGGACCACGTGCCAATGAAAAGCTAATTAAAGCGACGGTCGAACGGTTGCTTCCTTGTGTCATTGATGGTCGTGTCATACCGGACGATATTCGACGCAGTCTGATTCAGCGGGCATCGAATCCGGTTGGTATGGAGAACTGGGAATGGGAGAAAACGCTACAAATTGCCTGTGGAATGATTAACAAGAAAGAAGGGATGAACGTGGCATTAGACCGAGACTTAAAGAATCGCGATTACCTATTCGGCCGTTTGTTGGCATTGGCTGATTACTTAGAAAGAAAAGCATTAAAAAAACAAAATGAAAACCGAGCAACCAACGCAATACGCTATATGAATGCATTTTCGCAAAAGCCTGCTCGCACATGGATGACAATTCAAAGTGCACTTCAACCATACCAAGCCAAACTCGGATGGGAAGCGATTTATGTTACTAAGCTAATTGATGAAGTGGGCTCACAACTTGACCCGAGTGACTTCACGAATAAACCGTTATCGGGAATGTACCTGCTAGGTTTTTATAGTCAACGACATGATTTGTACCAAAAACGTGAAGAAGGCAACTTATCTAATGAGGAGAGTGTTGAAGCATGAACGTACTAGACCACAAAATTGATTTTACCGTTATCCTGTCTGTCTCAAAAGCAAACCCGAACGGAGACCCGCTCAACGGTAACCGGCCTCGTCAAAACTACGATGGGTACGGGGAGATATCAGATGTAGCCATTAAGCGGAAGATTCGGAACCGCCTTCAAGATATGGGGGAGTCGATTTTTGTACAATCGAATGACCGACGTTCAGATAGTTACGAAAGTTTACGGGACCGCGCTGAGGGAAATGAAGAGCTGAAGAAATTAATGAAAGGAAAAGGGATGGGTGACCAGTTCGCTCAAGAAGCATGTGCGACTTGGATGGACGTTCGTTCGTTCGGACAGGTATTCGCGTTTAAAGGAGAGAAATCTGGAGTGTCTATTGGTGTGCGAGGACCCGTCTCCATACACACGGCAACAAGCGTCGCCCCAATCGATATTACGAGTATGCAGATTACAAAAAGTGTAAACTCTGAGAGTGGGAAAGAACGTGGCTCTGACACGATGGGAATGAAACATCGCGTTGATCACGGAGTGTATGTGTTGAATGGAAGTATCAATACTCAACTTGCTGAAAAGACGAATTTTACGAAAGAAGACGCAGAAAAATTAAAACAGGTACTGGTCACACTGTTTGAAAATGATGCTTCTTCTGCTCGTCCTGAAGGAAGCATGGAAGTGCATAGAGTATATTGGTGGGAACATAGTTCGAAATTAGGACAATATTCATCTGCGAAAGTGCATCGTTCTATTTCGGTAAAACCAACGACAGAAGAGCCAAAAGACTTTTCGGATTATGAAATTCATGTTGCTCTACTCGATGGCCTAGAGCCTGAAATTTTAGATGGATTATAAACAAGACGATTCTTATTTGTTGTTGTCAGGTATTCAACACTTTCAATTTTGTCCACGACAGTGGGCACTCATTCACATCGAACAACAATGGGAAGAAAACTCTCGAACTGTTGAAGGGCAGAATTTGCACAAAAAGGCGGATGATTCATCCGCACGTGAAAAGCGGAAAGATAAGTTAATTGTGCGAGGGATGGCAATTAAGTCAGAGACATTAAATATTAGCGGTCAGTGTGACGTGGTTGAATTTGTCGAAGATTCAGCTGGGGTTTCCTTATATGGAAACCCTGGTCTGTATCGTCCGATTCCCGTCGAGTATAAGCGCGGGAAACCGAAAGTAGGAAAAGAAGACGAGCTTCAGTTAGCTGCGCAAGCGATTTGTCTTGAGGAAATGTTTTTATGTCAAATTACTGAAGGTTATTTGTACTACAACGAAACGAAGCATCGTCATCGTGTCCTATTATCAGAAAGTCTGAAACATGAAGTTGAGAAGATCGTTAGAAAAATGAATGACTATTATGGGCGGCGTTACACTCCGAAGGTAAGAACCGGACCCCATTGTAAAAGTTGTTCGCTCCAAAATATTTGCTTGCCAGAATTGATGGTTCGAGAGAGTGTCAGTGAGTACATGGAGAGGAGACTTCGGGATTGAAAAAAATGTTGAATACATTATTCGTTAACCAATCGGATGCATATCTGGCACTTGATGGCGGGAATGTAGTGGTAAAGAAAGACGACGAAATTTTAGGCCGAGTGCCTCTCCATAACCTTGAGGGAATCGTTACATTTGGATACACGGGAGCAAGTCCTGCACTGATGGGATACTGCGCTGGGAACAATGTGCCTCTGACATTTATGACAAAGAACGGTCGGTTTTTAGCACGTGTCATTGGCGAAAGCAAAGGCAATGTTGTGTTACGCAAAACGCAGTACCGACAATCTGACTGCGAACTTCAATCAGCGAAACTCGCCCGGAATTTTATTCTCGGAAAAGTATACAACCAAAAATGGATACTTGAAAGGATGACTCGTGACTATCCGATGCGAATTGACATTACGCGTTTTAAGGAAACCTCCGCATATTTCTCAAAAAAACTAATCGAAATTCGGGAATGTGAAGATTTGGAGAGATTGCGAGGACTTGAAGGGAAAGTAGCGGTTCATTACAACCAACTGTTTGATGACATGATTCTTCAACAAAAAGATGATTTCATGTTTAAGGGACGTTCGAGAAGACCACCTCTTGATCGCGTGAATGCGATGTTGTCATTCGCCTATAGTTTATTAGCAAGGGATACTGGAGCGGCCCTCGAAGCAGTCGGACTCGATGCATATGTAGGATTTTTACATCGAGAACGTCCGGGACGGATTTCGTTGGCGCTTGATTTGATGGAAGAACTTCGCGGAATCTATGCAGATCGATTTGTACTTTCATTAATTAATATGAAGGTCATTCAAGCGAAGCATTTCATTCAAAAGGAAAACGGAGCTGTACTTATGACGGAAGAAGGACGCAAAGTGTTTCTCTCGTCTTGGCAGAAGAAAAAACAAGAGACGATTCAACACCCTTACTTAAAAGAAAAAATGATGTGGGGGCTCGTGCCTTATGCGCAAGCTTTATTGTTAGCTAGACACCTTAGAGGAGATTTAGAAGAGTATCCTACTTTCTTGTATAAGTGAGGGGAATGTATGCTTGTATTAGTGACATACGACGTCAACACGATTTCACCTGGAGGCACGAAACGGCTCAGACAAGTCGCAAAAGTTTGTCAGCAATATGGTCAACGAGTCCAGAACAGTGTGTTTGAATGTATCGTTGATCAGACAGAATTTACAACTTTGAAATTACGATTGAAAGAAATTGTGGATGCGGATAAAGACAGTCTCCGATTTTATCGTTTAGGCAACCATCATGCCACTAAAGTGGAACATTATGGAACGAAAGAATCTTTAGATTTGGAAGGACCTCTCATTTTTTAAATGGGAAGTTGTTTTTAGTGAGTGCGAACATGTAGTGCACAGAATTTTCTAGAAAGGTTCGCACTCGATTCTTCGGTAATAGTCATCTAACTTGATAGTAAATCTAGTCGTTGTCATACTTAGATGGATAATATTGTTTGTTAGATTTATTTTAGGTGTTTTTTTAGTCGAAATTGGCTATCGCACTCTTCGTGAGTGCGTGGATTGAAATGCTTTTTTGAGCAAGGCCGGGCGATAAAGCTCCAATCGCACTCTTCGTGAGTGCGTGGATTGAAATCGATACCAACACTCCATCGTGTTCGTGTCCGTGATCGCACTCTTCGTGAGTGCGTGGATTGAAATCGGACAGGCTTACGTTTGGCGACCCATGCGGTACGATCGCACTCTTCGTGAGTGCGTGGATTGAAATAGAACATCAGACTAATAATATCATCGCTCTCGATCGCACTCTTCGTGAGTGCGTGGATTGAAATGGCAAGAGGGATACTGTCAATCGGGTTCGTGAGATCGCACTCTTCGTGAGTGCGTGGATTGAAATCTCGTCCAAGTTTCCGGCGAGTAGGGCCTGTTGGTATCGCACTCTTCGTGAGTGCGTGGATTGAAATTCTGCGTAGTATCTGCGTTAGTATCTGGTATTGCATCGCACTCTTCGTGAGTGCGTGGATTGAAATCCCTCCGCTCCATTCATCCTAACCGCTAATCCCGATCGCACTCTTCGTGAGTGCGTGGATTGAAATCAAGAGTGGCAAGGAACGTGATGGTCGGCTGTGGATCGCACTCTTCGTGAGTGCGTGGATTGAAATGATTTGTTTCCGGCTGATCGCTACATTCGTGCTATCGCACTCTTCGTGAGTGCGTGGATTGAAATCGGCACCATGTCGAGAAGCGCCTTACCGTAGCCCATCGCACTCTTCGTGAGTGCGTGGATTGAAATTGCGCCGTCGACCAATGTGACGTCAGCCGTGACATCGCACTCTTCGTGAGTGCGTGGATTGAAATCGATGCAACCGCGCATAATCGTCATACACATCGCATCGCACTCTTCGTGAGTGCGTGGATTGAAATGATGATACCGGCACCGTCCGCTGAATCAAACCCGAT
>NZ_JNAA01000067.1:0-96708 GCF_000696055.1 Exiguobacterium sp. AB2 | reverse complement strand
TGCCCTCGCCTTTTCATAGGCTGGTTTTTTTGTGCGCTTTTGGGTCGGGTCGTGTAGAGTGGAAGGAGAAGAGAGGGATGGATATGTGGACTCGAAAAATCATCGCGGCTTCACTGACGGCGCCGGTGTATGCGTTCGTTTTGGCGTGTGGGGTCGTCGTTTGGGAACAAGCGGGAGCCGGCATATTTGATACGTTGAACGGGGTGTTGCTGTTGACCGCAGCCTATTTGACAGTCAGTTTCCCGGTGCTCGTCACTTACGGCGTCGTGACATCCATGTTGAGCGACGCTTTGTCACGCCGCGCTCCAGACCGATTTTCGGCATACGTCACGTTTGGCTTACATATTGGATTCGGCCTCGTCATGCTTTGGCTTGGTGCCGGGGCGGCCGTTCTGTTTTGGATCATCGACCGTCAGTTGCAACGAAAACGTCGACAGATTGGGTCGAAACAAGCGCTGACTAGTCTTGCCGTGCCCGTCGGAGTAGTATTGTCGGCCGTAGGTATCGTCTATGTGATTGATGTGGTCGAAGATGTCGTGCGTCGTCTTTACGGGTGAAAGTTGGCGGGATAGGGAACAAACACAGGACATGTTTAGAGAGTTGAAGGAGGAATTGTGATGAAATGGATGATTTATGGCGCGAACGGTTATACGGGCGAATTGATTGCCCGTCAAGCGGTGAAGGAAGGATTGACACCGGTGCTCGCCGGAAGACGCCCCGAAGAGATCGAACGCCTCGGTCAAGAACTCGGGTGTGAGACACGCATCTTTAGTCTATCCGTCGACAAGACGACGGAGACGTTACAGGATATCGACCTCGTGCTCCATTGTGCCGGTCCGTTCACCGATACGAGTCAGCCGCTGGTCGAGGCGTGTCTCGCCTCACATACACATTACCTCGATATTACCGGGGAAATCGAGGTGTTCGAATACATCCACTCGAAAAAACGGGCCAAACTTGCACAAGAAGCAGGCGTGTTGCTCTGTTCTGGTGTCGGGTTCGACGTCATCCCGACCGACTGCGTGGCGCGAAAATTAAAAGAACTCATGCCCGACGCGACGAACCTCGCCCTTGGCTTCTCGGCGGCGTCCGGCATCTCGCGCGGGACGCTGAAAACAGCCATCCGCGGTCTCGGGTCGAGCAGTGCCGAGCGGAAAGATGGAGAATTGACGCCATTCCCGCTTGGGGCGAAACGGCGTCACATCGACTTCGGACGAGGGAAAAAGACGGCCATCGCCATACCGTGGGGCGACGTCTCGACAGCTTTCTACACGACAGGCATCCCGAACATCACGACGTGGGTGCCGGTTCCGCCTGTCTATGCCTATGGCGCGCGGCTTTTGGCGTGGTTCGGCCCGATTCTCGGCAGCGACGTGGTACAAGGGAAACTGCTCCGCTACGTCGATGAACATGTGACGGGACCGGACGAGTCGGAGCGAGCGCGGTCCTCGACGCACGTCTGGGGTGAGGCGACGAACGCCTCGGGTCGAAAAGTGATCGTCCGGATCAAGACGGCGAGCACGTATGCCTTCACCGTGAACGGGGCGCTCGCCGTCGTCAAGCGTCTCGTTCATTCGGGGCATATCATCCCGGGCAGTTTCACGCCGGCGATGCTGTTCGGGTCACATTTCATCGAAGAGATTGAAGGGTCTTCTTCATTCGTTGTCGACGAGGTTCGGTTATAGTCCTGGACCTGTAACGGAATCACAATCTGTTCCGAGATGAAATGTGCTACACTCGAGACAGAGTAAAGGGAGGGATTGAGATGAAACGCTTAGAATTGGCCAGACGAATCGAACGCATCAAAGCGGAAGGGACGTCTGCTTATATTCGGCACCGTAAACAAACCCCTCCCTATGAAGGTTCAGAATTGATCGTTGAAAACAAAGGACACGTCTTCCGGATGGGCAATATGAGTTTTGCTGTTGGCTTCGGCTTGAATCGTCCGACGAGTTTTTATGATTTGCATCAGATGGAGAAGTGGGTGCGCGGAAAAAATGTGTCCCGGCTCCACGTCGAGGTGTGTCCGCTCGCGGATATGTCGCTCATCCGGTTGCTCCAGGAACGGAACTACACGCTCGATCATTTTCTCGACGTCTGGCTGTTGGACGTAACGGAGATGGAGGCGGCCCCGGCCCAAGAAGTCGAACGGGTCGATGCCGACAACGTCAATGAATGGGCGCGTGCCGTCGCGGCTGGCTTCGCCGAGACGGGGACGATTTTGCAAGAGACGGTCGATACGGCGAAAGGGTTTTATGCGTTACCAGAAAATCAGGCGTTTCTCGTCCGTGAAGGCGGCAATGCGGTGGCGGGCGGCATCCTTGCCGTTCAGGACGGCATGGGTGAGCTGTTCCTGACGAGCACGATTCCGGCTTATCGCGGGAAAGGCTATCAGACGCAATTGATTCTCGAACGCATCGCCCAGGCGAAAGCGTCCGGTTGTCAGTACGTGACGGTGACGACGAAAGTCGACTCGACTTCGGGTCGCAACATGGAGCGGCTCGGCTTCCAACCGTTTTATCAAAAAGCTGTCATGAAAAGCCCGATCCTCAAATAAAGGTCGCCCCGCGGGGCGACCTTTATCGTTATAGTAAAGATTCCGCGCCGTCGACGTACACTTCAGAACCGGTGACGTGGCTCGACATACTGCTCGCGAAGAACAAGACGACGTCCGCGACTTGTTTGGCGGAACCGGACTTTCCGGCGAGCGGTTGGTTGCCTTCCGGATATTCAATCGGGATGACGACTTCTGCGAGCAACGCGTCATCCCGGTTCGTCGAGTCATCGATGTTCGTATCGATGGCACCTGGACAAATCGAGTTGACCCGAATCCCGAACTGGGCGAGCTCGGCGGCCGCCATTTTGGCAAACCCGGTCTGACCCGCTTTCGTCGTCGCATAGCCGCTAAAACCAAAGTTTTTAAAGTAACGGTTCCCGTTGATGGACGAGGTGAGGATGACGCTACCGCCCTGGTCCTTCAAATGCGGGATGGCATGTTTCACTGTCAAGAACGTGCCCGTCAAGTTCGTCTCGACGACGCCGTTCCAATCTTCAAGCGACAAATGTTCAATCGGTGTGATCGTCCCGTTGCGCCCGGCGTTCGCGAAGACGATGTCGAGTCGTCCGAAGCGATCGATCGTCTGTTCATAGGCACGTTTCATTTCTTCCTCGTTCGCCACGTCGGCGCTGATGCCGATCGCTCGCTCTTCTCCAATCAAGCTTGCGAGCTGTTCGGCGTCTTCTAACTTCAAATCGACGATGGCGACTTTTGCGCCGGCCTGAACGAACCGGATGACCGCGGCTCGACCGATTCCGGATGCCGCTCCGGTGATAAAGGCGACTTTCCCTGACAACAATGTATTTGAGATCATTCAATTCGCTCCTTTCTGCTACCTTTTGTCATATTCCACTGTTTGTACAAAACTATGCTCGTTTTCGAAAATTGCTCTCGCCTCAATCCGATGTGACATGAATCGAGACGGCGATATTCAAATTGCCGTCGGGGACGAGTTCGACCGTGACGTACTGACCGGTCCGCAGTTGTTGTACGTCGTCTGCTAGTCCGGTCACGACGGTCTCATCGTTAATCAATACCGTCCGCAACTTCATTTCGTTGCCTGTATCGTCGTTATGCCCAATCATGAGTTGAGGGATGTTGATTTGTTCGATACGCCCTTCGATGCGATTGTCGTCGAGCGTAGTGGCCCAGAAAAAGACAGCTAAACACAACCCGATAAAGGTGAGGGCAAAGATGAGTCGCGTGCTCATGGGGGGTGCCTCCTCTGTGAAAGCCCGTTCCGATGGTGTCTAATCCTTATTTACCCGGAATTGGAGAATCTAATTGGAGAAGCTTTACAGGAATTTCATTCCCTCGTGCGGAATGTATACCTCAACTTATGATGAAGCGGAGGAGCAGCGATGGTGCTATTCGGGATAGTCGCAGGGGTTGTATGCGGATTGATCGCGTTCGGCTGGTGGACGATCGGGTTTCCGAGGCGGAGACTAGTGGGGGGAGCCGCGATGTTGTTGACGGCGTTCTTGTTCTCGCCACTCGCCCTCGTTCATAGCGGGGAACGGTACGGCTTTGATGGTGTGGTCGTCGGGCTCATCGCGATCTCACTCGTCGTCGGCGGGGGGTTTTTCTTTACGGCGCTCGGTTGGACGGGACGGGTGCGCAAAGTCCGCAAAGTTCGGACGCTGTCCGAAGACCCGGATTTGTTTTGAGATAGGTTGTCAGCCTCCACGTCAAACCTCTACAGTGAGGAGAGAGAGGTGTGAGTGAGATGACAACATACAGAAACTGAACGTACTGCAACCGGGGGACACGGTAGGGGTTATGACACCGTCCTTTCCGGCTCCGGTCCGTTTTCCAGAGCGCTATGAACGTGGCCTTCAGCAATTGCGACAAATGGAATTCCGTGTAATCGAAGGCGCGTGTGCACAAACGACGGAAGGATATCGTTCGGCGTCGATTCAAGCGCGTGCAGACGAAATCAACGCGATGATTCGAGATCCTGAAATAAAGGCAATCATCAGCACGATCGTTGGAAAACATGAACACCTCGATACGGGCGGGGCGACGTTTTCGTTTGAATCATTGTTACTCGAGGTGCTGGGAGACATAACATTTCCAATCATGACGAACGTGGACATCGGGCACACGTTTCCGTCACATGTTTTCCCAATCGGGGTGGACGTTGAGCTCGAGGCGACGAACGGTACCATCACACTGTTAGAGAATGGGGTGACACGATGATTGAATTTCTCACCGTCGTCGATGAACGACGCAAGAAAATCGGCTTAAAGCAACGGGCTGACGTCCATCGCGACGGCGATTGGCATGAGACGTTCCACTGTTGGATTATCGAAGGGGACCAACTCTTCCTCCAACTGCGGAGCGCGACGAAACAGGATTTCCCGAATCGATTCGACATTACAGCGGCCGGCCATTTGGAGGCCGGTGAGACGGTACGCGATGGGGTACGGGAGATTCATGAGGAGCTCGGACTCGAACTGACACTTGATCAATTGACCGCACTCGGCGTATACGAGGATGTGATCGAGACGGAGTCGTTCCTTGACCGTGAATTTGCCCACACGTACGTCTACGCATACGCCGGAGAACCGTTCACGCTCGAATCGGATGAAGTGGCAGACATCGTCACGGTCCATCGTGAACGCTTCTTTGCCCTCGTCGCAGGAGAAGTGGCGTCACTCGACGCGTCGTCGCTCGTGAGCGAGGCCCGGTACACGTTGACGAAACAACAACTCGTCCCGCATCCGGACCGATACTTTCAACAGGTGAGAATCGGGATTGATGGGGAACGCCATGATTGATGTCGTCTGGCAACTATTGAACGTCATCCTTATCCTCGGGATTGGCGGCTTGTTCATCTGGTGCTTTCGCCGTTGAGGCATGAAGCGGCAACGACATGATCCGTTGTAGACCGACGGGGCCGTCGATGCGACGCCCGGTATCGGTGAAGCCAACTTGTTCGTATAAAGCGAACGCTGCTTCATTCTTCAAATTGACCGAGAGCACGACTTCCCGAATCGTCGGAAAGCGTGAACGGACATAGTCTGGCAGTAGGGTTAGCGCGGTCTTGGCGTAACCGTTGCGCTGTGATCTATAATCGATGGAAAAAGCGGAAAGTAACAAGGCGTCCGTGCTGTCCGTGTACGATGTCACCCGTTCCGTATCGTGCAGTAAAAAGAACCCGACCGGATTATCCGCTGTGATCACGACCGGGTAGACGCCTTCCGGGAGCGGATCGTCGAGGTCACGTGGAAGTGTCGTGTACTTCTCTTGTTCGAGCGGAAGTGAGAACGTTTCAAGAGCAGGCCAATGCACAGCATGGAGCGGTTCTAATCGAATCATTGCCATCGTTCCTCCTTATGCAGTATCTTTTTTTATTATATCGAACAACCGGGAAAGGAATAAACAGATGACAGCTCATCACATCACCTATCGACAAAACCCACCGTTACATGATCTTTATATAGCGTTCATGGACGGATTTTCAGACTATATGATTCGCTTTGAAATGGATGAAGCCACGTTTGAGTCGGTCTTTCTCGTCCGCGATCAAAATCAACCGTCACGCTCGATCGTGGCCTACGCGGACGATCGACCCGTCGGCGTCTTATTGAGTGGAATCGCGCGACTTGAGACCGGCTGGGTGACGCGATGTGGCGGCTTAGCCGTGGCACCAGGTTATCGTCAGCTCGGGATCGCGCAGGAGTTGATGCGCCGTTTTGACGAACAGGCACAAGGGACACGGTTGCTCGAAGTCATTCAGGGCAATGACGCAGCGCTCGGTCTCTACGAACGTCTCGGGTACGAGGTCGTTCGGGAAATCGTCTACTACCAAGCTGCGGTGACCGCTTCGTCGACGACGATTGAAGAGGTTTCGATCAGCGAACTGTTTGACCACCATTATCCGAGCGGGGCCCATCGTCCGATTTGGCAACGCGACGTACGCACGACCCAGCAACAGGCGACGTTCTTCCGTGTCACCGAAGGAGAGCGTGAAGGGGCGCTCTTGTTCCGGGACGCGGTCCTACTCGATGTGTTCGGCCGGGACGAGGACGCTGTCTGGTTGTTGCAGGCGGCCGCATCCAAACAGCCGGTCCATTTGACGCTCACGTCGGACCGGGCGGCATTCGTAAGCGCCGCGGAAACGCTCGGCTTCGTCAAAGATGCGATCGCCCAATATGAAATGATGAAACAAGGAGGCGAACGTGGATGATCCGTTACTTGCCGGTGCTCATGATTGCCTTGATTGTCGGCAATCTGTTGACAATCCTCGGTTTGACGACCAACTTGTCCCCATTGACGACACGTCTTTTTCTTATCGGCGGCCCGTCGATGACTGTCATTACGGCAATCGCCATCGTCGTCATCGTACTGAGGGCGAAAAAATAAAGTTTTGAAGTTTTGATGAAGATTATGAAACCATCGTTTCGTGCTGTGATAAAATCGACATATTAATGAAATGGTTCATATATTGAACTTTTTAGGTGGGGTTGGTATATTCGAGCATGTAGCTTTTTATAGCTAATGAATGATCCCATTTGGAGGTTTTCTTTATATATGTTGAAACAATTCATGATTACGGCAGGCGTCGGTGTGTTCATCTTGAGCGGTGCGCAGACGGCGTCGGCAAACGACATCACTCCGGCAACACTTCTCAATACGACGAAATCGATTGAAAAAACCGAGCAAGAAGTAAAGCAATCGAAGCAAGCCGTAGCCAAAGCCGAGCAACAAATCGAACAGATTGAAGCGAAAGCGGAGACGCTACAAGCAGAAATCGATGACGTGACGAAGCAGATTGATGCCTATCGTGACGAGCTTGCTCCGGCAGACGCTTCGCTATTCCAGCAAGTGTTATCGTCGGTGTTGCCGAGCGCGAAAGCCGAAGCGGCAGAATCTGAGAAGCAGCACCAAGCGATTTTGAATCAAAAGGCGACGGCGAAGAAAACGCTCGACGATTTGTCGGCGCAACAAGAAGAAGTCACGGCTTCGAAGGAAGAGACGCAGTCTGCTTATGCAGCCGCTGCCGAACAGATGAAGGCTCAATCAAATAAATTGAACGATTTGAAGAAACAGCATGCGGCGATGGCCCCGGACAAGTTCATGATGCCGGCGAACGGTCGGCTCTCGCAAGGGTTCGGTCCGGCGAGCGGTCAGTTCGGCTATACGTTCCATAACGGAATCGATATCGCGGCGAAAGTCGGGACCCCGATTTATGCTGCGGCAGACGGAAAAGTCATCGAAGTGAGCGGACGTGGGCCATACGGCAAGCACGTCAAAATCGAACACAACATCGACGGTCAAAAATGGACGACAGTGTACGCCCACATGCATAAAATCGACGTGAAGAAAGGGCAGACGGTACGCCAAGCCGAAGGCATCGGCCAAATCGGTAACACCGGCAACTCGTCAGGTCCACATTTACACTTTGAAGTGCATAAAGGTAGTTATTCGTTCTCTCCGAGTTCGGCCGGTAACACGGTCGACCCGATGAAAGTCGCTGAGCTGCTCGGCGGCGCCTCGGCCGTAAAGGCCACATATTGACGCAACGGATTCGTTGCGTCTTTTCGTCATTCGCGTGTCGGGTCGTGGTTGCCTTCGCTATCGACAATCGTATCCGAGCTACCGAAGTCCTCGACTTGGCTGAACGCGTCTGTGCTTTGATTGATATCGTCACTGCCATCGAGCTGTTTATGGCGCGCCGTCTCCGACGGATTAAGAACGTCCTCTTCAACGGGACGTGCTTGGTTCGTCTGATGCTCTGCCTCTTCCTGGGCGCGGGCGTGCTCGATGCAGAGCGTCGTCTCAGGGATGATTTCGAGGCGGTCGAGTTCGATTTCTTCTCCGCACACTTCACACGTTCCATACGTCCCGTTCTCGATGGCGATGAGCGCCTTGTCGACATCGGTTAAAAATTCTTCGTCGAGCTCTGTGAGCGCTTGATCGCGCTCGCGCAAGAAGAGTTCTTCGCCTGAGTCGGCCGGGTGGTTATCGTAATGCGACAGCTCGCCTTCGTCATATACTTCTTCTCGTTTTTCCATATAGCCTTCTGTCTTTGCTTTCTCTTTTAACAACCGTTCTTTGAACGTGTTGATTTGTTCTTGTGTCAACATCCGTCTCACTCTCCAGTTCTGTTTTCATTACTATGCCTTTCCCATTTCAGAACCGAACAAACCATCTTCGCCTGTAACCGGCTTCCAAAACGGGTATGATAAGAGAAGAGAATGAAGCGTATGCAGAAAGGAGGATTCATCATGAGACGAGTCGAGGTTGTACCGTACGACCCCCAGTGGGTGGCGCGGTTTGAAGAAGAGGCAGACCGGTTGGACCGTCTGTTTGAAGGGAAGATGGTCGCAATCCATCATATCGGTAGTACGTCGGTTCCGGGGCTTGATGCCAAGCCGATTATCGACATCATGCCCGTCGTTCGAATGATTGAGCAAGTCGATGAACTGACGGGGCATATGGAAGCGCTCGGTTATCGAAGTTTTGGGGAACACGGAATCCTGAGACGTCGCTTCTTTGCGAAGGGAGACGACGTGCGAACGGTCCACGTCCACGTGTTCGAGGCTGGTGATGAAGGGGTGACCCGTCACTTGGCGTTTCGCGAATACTTGAAGGCGTTCCCCGACGTTCGGGAGACATATGCGGCCTTGAAACGAGCGCTCGCCGAGCAACATCCGACGGACATCGAGAGTTATATCCAAGGGAAGCAAGAGTGGGTGTCAGAGACCGAACGCGTTGCCACGATTTGGTATATGGCGGAACAAACGAAATGAAACGTTTTGTATCGTTCTCACGTATAAGAGAGTAACAACGAAAGGGAGTGAATCGATGAAACGATTTCTTGGGAAATGCATCGAGTATGCGTTCGTAGGCGTGTTGTTTGTCGGCTTTTATTTTGGGATCAGCTTTTTAATCGAGACGTTCGAGTTAGCGAATAAAGGGGCGCTCGTGTTCCTTGGAATGGCGTTTATCGCATTTCCGCTCTCTTTGCTCGGTGGCTACATGCTCGCTCGTCCGATTCAACACCGGCTCCATGGCAAGCCACAAAGTGGGAAAGGACATGCGCTGCGTGGCAACGAAAAACCACACGGTGTGACGGAAGACCGCAGCCAGTTCTATAACGGACAATGAGATTAGTTGAGACGAATGATGCAGACTTGATTGCGACACTGAACCGACCGATCCATGAGCGACACGTCGCGCTCATGCCACATTTCTTCGCCCCGTACAATCACAAGCATATGCGTGATGCTTTCGCGGTGACGATGGCACAGGCGGGACACCATTTCCTCG
Organism: Exiguobacterium sp. AB2; assembly: GCF_000696055.1. Classification (NCBI taxonomy): domain Bacteria; kingdom Bacillati; phylum Bacillota; class Bacilli; order Caryophanales; genus Exiguobacterium; species Exiguobacterium sp. AB2. The sequence continues at coordinate 86,873 of NZ_JNAA01000067.1, read as the reverse complement.
TCGCCGAAGTGGAAGGGGAACCGATCGGCTACGTCTGGATGCAAGAAGTGACGAGTGACGCCAACGCCTTCCGAAACGCGAAGCGGACGCTCTATGTCAGACAAATCAGTATACACCCTGGGCACCAGCGGCTCGGGTATGGTCGTCAGATGATGGAATATGTGGAGGAATGGGCCCGTTCCCATGATTTCGCTACCATCGAACTCGACTATTGGGTCGCCAATAAAAACGCGGCCCGCTTCTATGACGAGCTCGGGTTTACTGCCAAACGCCAAGTCGTCGTGAAATCTGTAGAAACAAAGGGGAGCAATAAATGGATACAGTGATTTTTATAGTCGGTGTACTTGGAGTAATCTCATTGATGCTGTTCATGTGGAACCAGTGGATGGGGTACGAGAAAGGCAATATCGTCATGACGCTCGACGAGCATTATACGAACTTGAATGAGTATGTCCCGGCGATTTTGACAAAATTATATGAGAATGGGAAGTCCGCGCACTATTTGGGTGACCGAAAGTTTGAAGTGGACGGGAAACGTTACGTCTTGTTCGAGCGGACCGTCCCAATCGGACACGTCCCGACACAGCAGACGGTGTTGAAGCCGGACAAAGAGTGAGCCACGCATCGCGCGTGGCTCATTGTTTATTTCACAGCAGGTGGGCCGAAGACACCGGCATGATAGTCACGAAACGCTTGGCGAATCTCGTCTTCCGTGTTCATGACGAACGGGCCGTGGGCGATATAGTCTTCACGGAGCGGGACGCCCGAATAGACGAGTAGCTTCGCCCGGGACGTCGCGGTGATGGAGAGGGTGCTCTCACCCTCGTCCGCTTCGTCGAACGTCAGCGTCGCGACATCCGTCTTCTCGAGCGGCGTCGCGCTCGAACCGAGATTGACGGATCCGGCGAGGACGTAGGCGAAGGCGTTATGGTTCGTCGGTAAGACGTGGTCATACGTCGCGCCTTCGCGCAGTTGAATCTCGGTCATCGTGATTGGCACGAGGCTCTGCATCGGTCCGGTGACGCCCTCGACATCGCCCGAATAGACACGCACGTGTCCGCCATCGATTGGGACGACCGGCGCGTCCTCCAAGTAGACGTTTTGATAAGACGTCGTCGTCGTTTTAAGTGTTTTCGGCAAATTGAGCCAAAGTTGAAGCGTATGGATCAAGTCGTCGGCGACGGCCTCCTCGGCGTGACGAGCGGCCCATCCGGCGTTCATATACTGTACGTCGCCCGCATCAAGAATCGAATGACCGCCATGGTTGTCGATGTGTTCGAGCCGGCCATCGATGACGTACGTAATCGTCTGAAAGCCGCGGTGCGGATGGTCGGAGAACGTCCCGCGCTTGAACCAATCTTCGGCCATCAAAATGAACGGGTCGAACTCGGCTTTACGCTCCGGTGGTAACACCCACCCTTGTTGAACGTGCGGATAGCCGTTTTGTTTATAGGAGACGCGCCAACTGTCGGCGACGTCGCGAACGAATCGTGTTGTCATCGAATCCACTCCTTTATGTCATTTGTTTCATTGTCGCACAGTCTCGGTTTGTGATTGGACGATGTTGCTTACAGAACATGCAAAAGACAGACGGGAAGACCGTCTGTCAGTAAGGGGCGAGCGACAGCCACGTGGCGCTGTCCTCGGAGTTCAGTTTGTAATGTTTGCCTTCGGTCGTGAGGAAGACGTCCGTTTTTTTCGAGCGCTTATGAAGCGTCACCTCGAACGTTTGGGACGTCACGCCCTCGATTAACGTGAACAACGGATAGTCGGCCGGCTCGCCGCTCCGTTTGACCGGTTCGGCCCGTGCCACGATCTGTTTTAACGTCGCACCGTCCGTCGTCAACGTCTGGACCGCGTCTAAGGCGTGGAGCTCGGTTTTTCCGGACAACGGCGTCTTGTGGAAGTAACCGATTGTCACTTCCTCATCGGCTGTCATCGTTGCGGCGTCGACCTCGGCTTGCGTCATCATGACGGGTGGCTCATAGCGGAGCGAGACGGTCTGTTCGACGACTTCTCCTTCGACATCATAGGAAAGTTGCCAGAGCGGGTACGTCTTCCCGAACTCGAGCGTCTCAGGTAATGGATATGTGTCTGACAATGTCGGGACGCCGCCGTCCGGCACAGGGTCGAGCGGCCACTGCGATGTGTTCACTTCAGAAGATTCAAAGAGCGCCGGTTGGACGAACCCATTCATCTCAATGATATGAAGCGAGAGTGTCACATGTTGCAGACCAAGACTTGGTTCGTAAGGTCGAGAGAATGTCGTCGATGCGTCCTGCGTGTTTACCTCGATTGAAAGCGTCGTGAACAGGGGGGCCTGTAACGCCACAAACGGCACGTTGAACGGTTTGAACTCAAAATATGGAGCGTCATCCTCGAATTGTTCAAGAAGTGTCTGTTGTGTATCGGCGGACACACGTGCTGAACGCGGTCGAAGCGGCTCAGGGGCTGCCTCACGATAGGCAATCGGCATGAGTTCCGGGTCGATCTGTTTCACATACCGGCTGTGGCCGGTCTCACAATAGGCGTATGCCGCTTCGTCGTCATGGAAGATGGTGAGGCCTATCAGGGGCGAGACCATCTCGGGTGAGAACCGCGAGAAGCTACGATATGACGCGTCGAAGACGAACGGATGGTCCGGTAACGACGTGACATCCGTCTCGTCGCAAATCGTATGGATGGCCGTCTGCTCCGCCTCGTCCATCTGTGTCAACGTCTTGCCGACCTCGTAGCGATAGCCGTCAAACAAGAGGGGGCGAACGTTGAGCTCGAGCGCCGTCTCCTCTTCCGTGCAGCCGCTCAAGGCCAAGACGAAAAGTAAAGACGCGACTATGCTGATTTTGCGCACAAGATTCCTCCTTTAGTCGTCAAAGCGGTCGTGCCATTTGTTCGCATCGTCCCGTAATAGCTTAAAGTGGGACCCGGTCTTTGTATTCGTCAACACGACGTCGTCACCTCGATAACTGACGTCGAACGTTTGGGCGCAGATGCCTTCGAATACGGTCAAGTAAGGAATCGAGGCCGGCTCACCCGGCTCGGTCGTCGCTTTCGAACGTTCGATCGCCTTGAATATGAAGCGCGTATCGTCGGCCGATACATGCGTCAAGAACGAGGCATCTCGCGATTCGGTGCCGATTAAAGCGAGTTCATGAAATACGGCATGCTGCCGGTTCGAGAATTCGGCTCGCATCTCACGCTTCAACGCCTCGCCTCGCAACAGGATCGGTTCGTGATAGGTGATGGAAACAATTTCTTTATACGGGACGTTGTCACGCATGAACGAGAAGCTAAACAGTGGATACCGTTCGCCTGAGACGAGCGTCGTCGGGAGCGTCTCGGTTTGACGGACACCGAGCAAGCGGTCGAACGAGGCGTCTTCCGGTCGTCGCACCTCGTCATACCCCTCCTGATTCGGGGAGGTGTAAACCCCGTACGCGTTCATCTTCTCGGTTGATTCCAATCCGAATCCGATCGAACGAAACGGCTGACGTGAGGCGGCGTCGATTGGAATTGTGACACGCTCATTGCCTTCTGACGATTCGAACGTCAAATCGAACGACCCGTTGAACGGCATCGTGACATGGACGAGCGTTTGCTCGAAAGCGGTCCGTGTCGGATAAGGCTCGTTGCCGAACGGTTTATCCATTTCCTTTAAAAACTGTAACCGCTCGTGGGGCTGGGCGTTGCGCAGTTTGGCGACGGCTGGGTAGGTGACGGCTTGATCGCGGAACGCGGCAAGACTATCGGGGACGGCATCGATTTGCTTCATATAGGTGATTGTATCGACCTGACATTCGACGAACGTCTGATTCTCCGCCTCAAAGAACGTGGCGGTCGGGAAGACTTGGGTCGAACTGTTGGTCGTCAGCGGTTGCGACAGCGTGACCGTGCCAATCCAACGGCGCTCTCCTCTTGGTGCGAGGGCGAGGGCGTCTTCCGGGTAGCAGGCGTCCAAGACCGTCGTCCGATCGGCCTCGGTCATCTCAATCAATTGACCCGAAGGCAGCATCGCCCGTCCTTGATAGTACTCTGGGGCTGTATGTAAGCGAAACGCTTGCTCTTCTTCACATCCGAACAAAAACGTCAATATGGCAAGTGTACAGAAAATCAGGTACTTTTTCACATCGGTGCTCTCCTTCAATGAATAACTTTCATCATTTTAGCACCAATTTTTTGTGACTTTAGACTTAGGAAAATTAAAGTGATTTTGATAAAAAAATCGAAAAACCCGCTCGACTTGAACTGGGCGGGTCCTTTTTGCATTTATGGATATAATATGGGATTTAATGTTTTTAAACGTGTCGATTTTTGGCGAATAATGAAGGGTTATCAATCGTTTAGCGAATCGCATTTACATTGACTTCTTTTTAAAAAAATGTGACAAAAGGAATAAAATGTCTATCTAATCCTTTAATCTACATCTCGGCCGCGTGCGGCCTTCAAAATTTCGAACCATTCTTCACGAGTCAGTTCGACTTCGAGTGCCTCGACGCCACGCTCGACTCGGTCAATTTTCCCAGAACCGATAATCGGCATGATGCGCGCCGGGTGTTTTAATAACCAGGCGTAAACGACTACATCGATTCCATGCGCACCGTGCCGCTCAGCGATTTCTTTCAATTTGTCGCGAAGTGGTGCATACGAATCGTCTGAGAAGAGTCGTCCGCCAGCGAGCGGGCTCCATGCCATGAGCGGCATCCGTTCTTCATGACACAGGTCGACCGCCCCATCCTCGAAGTGCTTCAGTTGCATCGGCGAAAGTTCGAGTTGGTTCGTCACCAGCTTGTAAGGCAGGCGTGATTGAAGCAGGCGCTGCTGTGACGGCAGATGGTTCGATACGCCGAACGTCCGGACTTTGCCACTGTCGTGCAACGCGTTGAACGCCTCGGCGATGTCGTCCGGGTCCATGAGCGGGTCCGGGCGGTGAATCAACAACGTGTCAATGTGATCGATGCCGAGCTCTGAGAGCGACCGTTCGGCTTGGGCGATGATATGCGCCTTTGTCGTGTCATAATGGTTGATGGTCTGGCCCGGATTGAAGTCGCCTGTAAGCTTAATGCCCGTCTTCGTGACGATCTCGATTTGGTCACGGAGCTCCGGCTTCAAGCGAAGCGCTTCTCCAAACAGCCCTTCACACGTGTAGCCACCGTAAATGTCGGCATGGTCGAACGTCGTGATGCCGAGCTCGATGCACGACTCGATGAACGTGAGCCGCTCTTGGGCGCTCATGTTCCATTCGGCGAGACGCCACATGCCATGGACGATGCGTGAGAATGATAAGTCTTCAGTAAGCGTGATGCGTTGCATAATCATTCCTCCTCTTTGTCAATCGCTTTCATTATACGGATAAATCGACGAAGCGTCACTTTGCCGATTCGAGGATGCAGTCAAATCGACTAAAATCCGCTATGATAAAAACACAATCTAGAAGAGGAGCCCCTCATGAGACGCTATCACGACTACGCCGACGTGGTGTTCGACCAATCCGGTCACGAGACCCACGTTATCAGGCATCACGATCAACTCGAGTTACATGGAATCGGGCGAAGCGCCGCGGTGTTTCGAATCAACGGGACCGCCCTCGTCATCAAAGTGTTTTTCCCCGGTTTCACTCACATCGCGGCCGAAGAGCACGTCATTTATGACACGCTGCAAGGGGTGCCGCACTTCCCACGGCTCTATGAGGCCGGGCCGAATTATATCGTCATCGACTACATCGCGGGGAAGACGCTATTTGAATGTTTGACCGAAGGGATTTGGATTGACGCGTCTTATATCAATCAAGTCGATGAAGCGCTCCTTGCGGCACGGGCGCTCGGGCTGACACCGTCCGACGTCCATTTGCGAAACATCATCCTCAGTCCGGACGGGCGCATCTATTTAATCGATTTGGCCCGATTCCGTCAAGGCCAGCACGTCGACCATCAATGGGAAGATTTGAAGCGGATGTATCGGCTCTACCGTCTCCCGTTCATGCCGAAGCGTTATTCGAAACGGCTGTTGAATGCGGTCGCTTACCTATATCGGACGTTCGTCAACGACCCGAGACAGTGAGCGGGACGTTTTTCTTTTGGCGATTAGGGAACAACAGTAACGTATTGGACTTGTCACCTCAGTTAAAAAAAGGAGGATCCATTTATGCATCGGATTTATGCGAACGAATTGGAGACGCTACATGACTGTGTCGAGACGTGTAACTACTGTTTGGAATCGTGTCTAGAAGAGAAAGACGTGAAGATGATGGTCGATTGCATCCGACTCGACCGTGAATGCGCCGCCCTCTGTACATTTCTCGCCGAGGCGATGACGCGGGATTCGGCGTTCGTGCCGGAACTTGCCCGGGCTTGTGCCGTCGTCTGTAAGGCGTGCGCCCAGGAGTGTGAGAAACACAAGCATGAGCATTGTCAGGAATGCGCACGCGTCTGTTTCGAGTGCGCGTCGATGTGCGATCGGTTGGCCGCATAATGTAAAAAAGTCAGTCGGTCGACTGACTTTTTTATGTAGGAGCAAATCGCCACGTGTATTTTGAAATCGAGATAAGTATAATGAAGAAAACGCTAAGAAAGTGGTGCCTCATGATTCGAACTTGTCGACGCGACGACCTTCAGGCCGTCCTACATATTTACAACGATGCTATCGTCAACAGTACCGCCGTCTATCACTATGAACCGGTGACGCTTCAAAACCGAATCGCCTGGTATGAAGAGAAGAAGGCATCCGGTCTTCCGGTAATCGTCTGGGAAGAAGCGGACGTCGTCATGGGATTCGCCACGTTCGGTCCGTTCCGACCTTGGCCAGCCTATAAATACACGGTGGAGCACTCGATTTACGTCCATCCCGGTTACCGCAGCAAAGGGATTGGCAACAAGTTGCTCCGTGAGATTATCCGTCTCGCAGAAGAGCGTGAGTATAAGACCGTCATCGGTGGTATCGACGCTTCGAACGTGACGAGTATCCGGGCTCACGAAAAAGTCGGATTCGTTCATTCCGGTACGGTGAAACGGGCCGGCTACAAGTTTGGAAAATGGCTTGATTTATCATTCTATCAACTCGATTTGAACGGTCCGGAGACGCCGGAAGAGGGCTGAGCGGTAGCTGTCGGACGTTCCGAAATTACGATATACTGGCTACAGGGAATCGAATGGAGGAATCAGCATGACAGAACTACCGAATTGTCCGAAGTGTCAATCCACGTACGTGTATGAGGATGGGAGCTTGCTCGTCTGTCCGGAATGTGCGTACGAGTGGTCACCGAGCGAGGCGGCCGAGGCAGAAGCGGACGCGCAAATCAAAGACGCGAACGGCAACGTGCTCCAAGACGGGGACACGGTCACGGTCATCAAAGATTTGAAGGTGAAAGGGACGTCGCTCGTCGTCAAACAAGGCACGAAAGTGAAAGGCATCCGTCTCGTCTATGGCGATCATGATATCGACTGCAAAATCGATGGGCTCGGTGCGATGAAACTCAAATCGGAATTTGTGAAGAAAATCTAAAAAAGCGTGTCGGTCCGCAAACGGATCAACACGCTTTTTGCTGCTTACGAGAAGAAGGGTTTGTATTCTCGGCGTTCGTGCATGACGGAGACCCATTGGAGCGTCGTGAACTCCTCGAGCACCCATTCGCCGTTGAAACGGCCAAGACCAGAATCTTTCTCGCCACCGAACGGCAAGTGCGGCTCGTCGTTCACCGATTGATCGTTGACGTGAATCATCCCGGTCTCGACGTTTCGGGCGAACTCGGTCGCGCGATAGATTGAACCGTGGACGGCACCGCTCAGTCCGTACGGCAACTCGTTCGAGAGTTTCAACGCCTCGGCATCGTCTTTGAACGACAAGATGACGGCGACCGGTCCGAAAATCTCATTTTTCGCGAGCGGCATGTCGTTCGTGACACCGCTCACGACGGTCGGTTCGAGCACGTTCCCGTCAGCGTTCCCGCCGATCTGGAGCGTCGCACCGGCGTCGATTGTCTGCTTGATTTGGTCGAGGATGCGCTCGACTTGGTCGTGATCGATGAGCGGCCCGACTTGTGTATCCGATTCGTTCGGGTTGCCGAACTTCAAGGCGCGAACCCGCTCGACGAATTTTTCAAGGAACGTATCGTGAATCGACTCGGCGACAAGGATGCGGTTCGTTGACATACAAATTTGCCCTTGGTGATAGAACTTCGAGTAGACGGCCGATTCGACGGCACGGTCGATGTCGGCGTCATCTAACACGACGAAGACGTTATTCCCACCGAGTTCGAGCGCCGTCTTCTTCAACAGGCGTCCGGCCTTCTCGGCGATGCCTTTGCCGACCTCGGTCGAACCAGTGAACGAAATGAGTTTTGGTACCGGGTGCTCGACGATCGCGTCGCCGATCTCCGAACCGCGACCGACGACGACGTTCAACACGCCTTTCGGAAGGCCCGCCTCCTCAAATAACGAAGCGAACAAGAGACCGCCCGTGACCGGTGTCGCCGTCGCCGGTTTGACGACGACCGAATTGCCCGTCGCGAGCGCGGAGACGATGGAGCGGACCGCGAGGTGGAACGGGAAGTTCCATGGGCTGATGACGCCGATGACGCCGAGCGGTTTCCGGTAGACGCGGTTCTCTTTGTTCGGGACGATCGACGGCTTGATGAGGCCGTCCATGCGGAACGGGAACGTCGCCGCTTCCTTGATGATCGCCATCGACGCTAAAAACTCACCTTCTGCTTTAATGCGCGTGCTGCCCGATTCTTTGACGAGCCACTCGATGATGTCTTCTTTATGCTCGAGCGTCACTTCGGCGAACTTCTCAATCAAGGCGCGTCGGTTTTGCGGGAGCCTCGTTGCCCATTCGGTTTGTGCTTCCTTTGCAACCGCGTAGGCCTTGTCGAGATCGGATTCGTCGGCCGAGCGGATGGAGAATAACGTTTCGTCCGTGAACGGATTGGTGTTATCAATCGATTTGTCGCTCGATCCTTCGACCCACTGGCCATCGATGTACATCTTCGTAAAATCGGTATGCATACTCAAACACTCCTTTATGTTTTTACTTCACCTTAAGAAGTATTCACCTGATTTGAAAAATTAAACCTATCGATGCGAAACTAGCTTGTTTTACAAAGTAGTTGCGCTTGGTAGTACCTTCCATTACTATTATGTATAACAAGTTAGTTTGATGAAAGCGAGGTCACGCCATGGCGATGAGTCAGATGTTGAAAGGATTGCTCGAAGGGTGCCTGTTGGCCATCATCGATAAAGGAGAGACGTACGGCTACGAGATGTCGGAGAAGTTGCAGGCGTACGGATTCACGATGGTGAGTGAGGGTAGCATCTATCCGGTGTTATTGCGGATGAAGAAAGACGGCTGGGTCGAGACGATTCAAAAGACACTGCCGTCCGGAGGGCCGAAGCGAAAGTATTACATCTTGACGGAGGCGGGGCAGCAAGAATTGCTCGCCTTCAAACAACGTTGGGCGGAAGTGTCGAGCGGCGTCGACCGCGTACTCGGAGAGGGGAATAAAGATGGAGCTTTCAAAAAAGAGTCGTGATTTTTTGGATGATTTAGCAGTCTATCTTATGTCGAGCGGAAAAGCGGAAGAGGAAGTGCAAGACGTCGTCGCCGAGCTCAAAGACCACCTCGAGGAAGCGGAACGGGCAGGAAAAAGTGTGGACGATGTCGTCGGCCAAAGTCCGAAAGCCTATATGCAGCATCTCGGGCATGAGATGGCGTTTGATGGGAAAGGCTTTTTCAAAATCATCGCGATGTTGGTTCCGAACGTGTTCGCCTACATCATCATCGGTAACTTCATTCAAGGCGAGATGACGTTCTCGACGGTTCAGCTGATCGGGTTCCCGCTCGTCGCCATCTTGTTCTTGCTGGCCGCCTCGCAAGCGTTCCGCAATCTGTCCGTCCGTTCGAAAGCAAGTCCATTCAAAAACGGGGCGACGTACATCGCGCTTGCCGTGTTGCCGATGACGCTGTTCCTCGGTCTGATGGTGCTCGACATCTTCGTCGAGACCCCGACGATCGTGTTCGGTTCGACCGGCCAACTCGTCTTGCTCGGAATGGCCGTCGTTACGTTACTCATCGTCTCGGTGTGGACGAAGACGTGGATCAATCTGATTATTCCGCTGCTCTTATTCGGGCCGCAATACGCGTTCGCTCAGACGAGTTTGCCGCTCGAGCAACAACTTATTTTCTCGATGCTGATTCTGTTCGTCGGGATGGGGGTCTTCTTGTTCGTCTGGTGGAAAAAGAATCAACAGGGGCAAGCGTGATGCTCGGACGAATCATCTTCATCATTCTTTTATGTCTGCCGTGGGGCTTTTTCGTGACAGCGGCAGACTTTCTATGGGGGAATGCGCTCGGGTATCTCGTGATTCCGGCCGTCATGTGGTGGGGCTCGTGGCGGTTTGCCCGACGTGGGATGTTCCCGTGGCTCGCATTCGGACTCATCGTATCTTATTTCATTTCCACGGCGATGGTTTGGCGTGTCGACGGGGCGTGGGATTACTTCTTTAAGCCGTTCAATCAGTTCATCGTCATGAACATCTGGACGATGGTGTTCGCGATTGGTGTTGGCTTGACTTCCTTTTATCGTTGGGCATTTCGAAAAACGCGCGATTCTGCTTAAGGTCGGACGCGGCTGGGAATAGGCAACTGAACGCCTAAAAGAGAAAGAAGGGATTCCCATTGCCAGTCAATCCGACGATTCAATTTTATTTGAACCAGTTTCAAAATCAGCTCTCGACCACATATGACCAATTGGATCCGCTCGAATTAAGACGACAAGAAGACGCAATGATGACCCGATTTCAACATAAAGAGCACGTCCAGGAAGTGGAAGAGATTACGCTCACTCTCGCCGGCCGGACGATTCCGGGCCGAGTCTATCGGACAACCGAGACCATCGCCCCGGTGCTCGTTTACTATCACGGAGGCGGCTATGTCAGCGGCAGCCTCGACACACATGACGCGATTTGCCGGACGCTCGCGAACGAGGCGGATTGTACCGTCATCTCAATCGGTTACCGTCTCGCGCCGGAGCACAAGTTCCCGGCCGCTGTCGAAGATGCGTACGACGCCCTCGTCTGGGTGGCCGATCACGCGGACACGTTACGGATTGACCGGGCCCGCATCGCCGTCGGCGGTGACAGTGCCGGCGGGGCGCTCGCGACGGTCAGCGCCTTAATCGCCGTCGAACGAGACGGCCCGCCAGTGGTGCACCAACTGCTCCTCTACCCGGTCACTGGGACCGAGGAAAACGTGCCGTTGTCGATGGTTGAGCATGCGAACGGCTACTTGCTCGACGAAGGGTTGATTCGATGGTTCCAGCATCAGTATTTTAACGATGAGACGGAGCTGACACACCCGTACGCTTCGCCGATTTTTTCCGAACATTTGGCTGATTTACCGCCGGCGACACTGTTGACGGCCGAGTATGACCCGCTCCGCGACCTCGGTCGAGCGTATGCGAATAAACTGATTAGCCTCGGGGTGCCGGTGACGTACCACAATTACGGAGGACTCATCCACGGCTTCGTCAATTATTACGCATACGTCCCGGAAGCGAGACGAGCCGTTAAAGAAGCGGCAAGGGCGCTTCGACATGTATTCTATACGCAAAAAACTCGCCCGTGAGGCGAGTTTTTTCATGCTTGCGACAAATAAGGGAAGCGACAACCTTCAGGGAAAAACTTCCCTTCGTTCATGCGAATCATCCATGGACCGTCGCTGGACGGACGTTGCTCGACACCATCCAAATCGGGCGTAAATTTAAAGACGATTTCGGTGATGCCTTCAAAAGAGAGGCGTGCGACGACGTCACGCATATCGACAGGACGCGGCGACAGCACGGCGTACAGAATTAAACGCGAGCGTTCGATTATATAAATGACATGGACGTCATCGAAACGATACACATCCTCATCCATCCCTTGATAGTAATGAAACATCCAAATGTGCATATCGTCTGTCGTATAGAGGCGCGGTGAAAACGGGAGTGATTCCAGTTTGAAACGCCGCCACTGTTCGGCATCGACGTCGACGTGTTCGAGTGGAGAAGCCGATCCCGAGACGCGGACGAAAAACTCCGGTTCCGATTGTGCGGAGAAGCCTTGCTTCTCGTAAAACGGTTCAACGCTTTCGTTGCAAGCTAGAAAATAAGGCAACCCATCCGTGTCATGTTGCTTAAACAAGTGTTTAAAGATGCGGGTGGCGAGTCCTTGTCCTTGTCGGATCTCGTCTGTCATGACCGTTCCGATTTGATACGCTTCTCGCGCGGTTCCGTCCATCATCACTGTCATCCGGCTCATCCCGACGCTCGAGATGACATTCCGATAGAACGTCAATGAATAGCAGCGATAACGGTCAGTCCATTCGCCAGCTTTGTACCACTCGCGAAAATCGATGCCGAATGTCTCGTCGGCTAAGTAAAAAAACGAGTCGAGTTCTTTTTCCGAATATTCGAGGTTGGTGATTGGCTTTTTTGGCATACGGTTTGCTCCTTTTTTGAACTTCAATGTCTGTTCCTGTACATTAGAGGCAGAGAGGGGTAATACAGATTATGAAACGATATGAAGCGATTTTATTCGATGTCGACGATACGTTGCTCGACTTTAAACAGAGCGAGCACGTCGCTTTGCAGCAGTTGCTCGCTGCGTACAACGTTCACATGACCGATGAACTGAAACAACAGTATGTGACGATTAATAACGGATTATGGCGCGCCTTCGAGCGCGGCGAGGTCGGACGGGAAGACGTCTTGATGGGACGCCACACGCAACTGTTCGACACGCTTGGTATCACAATCGATGCACATGAAGCTGAACAGCGCTATCGCGACCATCTTCACTCGGGTGTGCACATCATCGATGGGGCGCTCGAGCTCGTCCAAACGCTCAGCGAACAATATCCGCTCTACATCGTCACGAACGGCGTCACGGAGACGCAGTTCAAACGGCTCGAAGCCTCGGGACTGCTCCCTTATTTCCAAGACGTGTTCGTCTCGGACGCGACCGGGTCACAGAAGCCGATGAAACCGTTCTTCGACTACGTGTTCGACCGTGTGCCGCACGTCGCACCGGAACGCGGGCTCATCGTCGGCGACTCGCTGACGGCAGATATCGCCGGCGGACGCATGTATGGGCTCGACACGTGCTGGTACAACCCGCACGAGATTGCGGCGTCGGTCGAAACGACGTATGAAATTCAAGACTTGCACGAATTGAAGTCGATTCTATAAAGCTCAGCGATCGATAAAGTGGGGCGGTAGTGATTGCGGCAACGCATAGAGTGTCTCCGGGAAGAGTTTCAAGTCCCGGAGCGCGTCGAGCGGCTGCCAACGATAGATGAGGTGATCTCCTTCCGGTCCATGGAAGTCTCCATGCCGGAGCGGGAGGTCACCTGATACATAAAAGTACATGCCGATCTCATGGACGGTGCGCTCCAAATACGTGAAGAAATTTTCGGAGACGAAAGCGAACGTCGTTCCCGTCAGTGTCGCTTCGAGTTCTTCTTGCAGCTCACGCGTCAAGGCGAGCTCGGCTTCTTCGCCGATGCCGACCCGACCGCCCGGCAACGCCCAAAAGTCATCGTTCACGTTCCGATGAACGAGCAAATGACCGTCCTGGACCCAGATGCCGGCGACGCGATAATTGAACGTGCCGTGCTCGGTCGGAAATACGATATCCATGTTTCATCACTCCATTTCTATAGCTATAACAAGTATACGCCAAGGGGGCCGATCATGTTTCAATCACATGCCACATACGTTGGAGAAGATTTTCGGGACGAGACGCTCCGTGACGTTCAACTCACGCAGACGACGTTCGAGAACTGTCGTTTTACCTATATCGATGCGACCGAGTTCGAGACCGAGCAGTGCCGCTTCATCAACTGTGACTTCACCGATTCAAAATGGAACGCCTCACGTCATAACGAGAGTTCGTTCTTAAACTGCACGTTCACCGGGGCAAACCTGTTCTTGTCGGAGTTCGACGAGTGCAAGATGACAGGTTCGTCATTCGAGTCATGCACGTTCGAAGGGGTCGTCGTGCGTGAAGGGGATTGGTCGTTCGTCAATCTTCGGCACGCCCCACTCCGGAAGATGGACTGGTCCGGTGTCCGGTTGACCGAGGCCGATTTATACGGGGCTGATTTGAAAGAGACGGTGTGGACGAACGCCGTCTTGTCCCGTGCCGTCTTGCAACACGCCGACTGCACGGGTGCGGATTTTGTAGGCGCCGAGATGGACGGGGTCGATTTTTCAGACGTCCATTTAAAACAAGCGACGATTGACGTGATGCAGGCCGTACAAGTCGCCCGCTCGCTCGGGGCGAACGTCATATGACGAATGAACGTGTGCTCGAACGGTTACGTGAGTTCGTGAGCCGAGACGACAACGTTCGTGTCTTCGTTTTGAACGGGTCGCTCGCCAACCCGGACGTGCAACGGGATCGCTATCAAGACGTCGATGTCACTTGTTTCGTCGAAGACGTGAACGCGTTCATCGAAGACCGCTCGTGGATGGGGCCGCTCGGGGACGTGCTGATTATGCAGACGCCGGATGAGATACCAGGCCACGCCGACTATGAACGCTTCGCCTTTCTCGTTCAGTTCGCCGCCGGCCATCGTGTCGATTTGACCGTCCGTCCGCTTGAGGCGGTCGCGGCCACGCTCGCCGCTGATTCGCTCAGTCTCGTCCTGATTGATAAAGACGACATCGCCGGTCAACCAGTCCCGTCTGATGACACGTACCGCATCAAACGACCGACGCGGTTCGATTATGAACAGTGTTGGAACGAATTTTGGTGGGTGTCGCTTTACGTCGTTAAAGGCATCAACCGGAAACAGTTGTTGTACGCGTATGACCATTTGACCATCATGCGGACGATGCTCCGGCAGATGCTCTCGTTCGAGGTCGGGTTTCAAACGGGCTTTACTGTGAACGTCGGGAAGTCTGGAGACGGCCTCAGCCAACACGTCTCCCGGGAGTGTTGGGAGGCGTATCTCGACACATATCCTGTCATCGAGACGACTTCGCTCGAGTCAGCCCATCGTCAGCTGATCGATTTGTTCGAACAGGTCAGTCGACGAGTGGCCGACCAGTCAGGGATTCCGTTTCAGGAAGCAGAAGCACGACGCATACGTGACGCCTATTCGACACTTTGGTGTCAGCGCGATTAACTTTTTACCGAGTCGGGAAACCCCCTTGTATAGAAGGGGGAATGACGCTTGAATCCGTATACGACGTTCATCGCGCTCCTAGTGGGGAGTTTACTTTTATTTGTCGGCATCCGGACGAAAAAATGGCCCATCATCGTCGTGGCCTTGTTTCCGCTCGGACTCGTCGCGTTTAACATGTATTTGCTCATTACCGGACGCTAGAAGACTGCCTGTCAGTCTTCTTTTTTGTAGATGGATTTCACAAAAAACACTGTCGGCAATAAGATGCCGATGGCGGCTTCGATGAGCGCAAACCAGCGGGCCGGACCGACCGGTAGGATGTCCCCAAAGCCGATGGAAAGGAGAGTGACCCCGCTGAAGTAAAGGAGGTTCTGCCAATTCGGATCGACCGGGGTCATCGACTCGAGCGACGTGACGAGGATGACACCGTTTTGTGACAAGGCGTAATAGATGACGGCAAATCCGGCTAGGACGCCGCACAGACTGACGAATAAGTGACTGAAGAAGCGTCCGTCAAAGCCGGTCTGCCGATACGTCTTGTGCCGAAAGAAGGTATATACGTTCATGCCGACGAATAATACGGCAATCGTGAAGAGAATGGTATTCATGTTCGTCTCTCCTTTTTTAGAAGGTCTATAACTGTTGTACCCTGCCCAGACACTAGGAAACGGACCAATTTGACATCATGAACGAACCAACGACAAGGAGGTGTCCGTGTGCGGCGTTACTTATTGATCGTATTGTGTTCAACGATTATTTTAGGGGGTTGCGTGACAAAAACGCCATTCGATTTCGATGAGATTGAGACGTATAAAATCTTTTACAACGTGCCGACAGACGAGATTATCGCCGATATGTCCAGTTATGACCTCGTGATTATCGAACCGATTTGGTACACGACCGAACAAATCGAGGCGATTCAATCGAAGGGGACGAAAGTACTCGGCTATATCAACGTGATGGAGGCAGATACGTGGAACCGGGCGTTAATTGGACAAATGGAAGAGGACGATTTCTTTTATCGGGACGGGGAACGTATCTATTTTCAGAGATGGGACTCGTATTTGACGAATATCGCATCTGCCAACTTTCGAAAAATCTTGATTCGTGAAATCCAAAAACAAATCATCAATAAGCATATCGATGGCATCTTCTTGGATACGGTCGGTGACATCGATGACGTTCATCTCGACTATCCTACCGACTTAGCCGAACAGCTCGACGGTTTAGAAACGTTTCTAAAATCAATCCAAGGCACGTATCCGGGTGTCCCGATCGTTCAGAATTGGGGAATCGAGACGTTGGAGCGGACGAGTGCCCCTTACGTCGACGGATTCATGTGGGAAGGGTTTAACTATACGGCCATCACATCAGATTCATGGTCGATGGAAAAAATTGAGCGATTAAACGCGTTGCGTGAAACGTACGACATTGCCGTATTGACCGTATCGGATACGGAAGAAAGTGCGAGTCGTGATTTGGCCGAAGCGAACGGTTACATCCATTATCATGAGCCGACCTATTATGACACATGGGATTTTTAGGGATTACTTAAGGTTACAGGAAGGAAGTGTGCGGGTATTTAATGTAAGGAACTAATATTTTTACCATAAAACAACATAAAACTCGAAGAGGAGGGGATTCTTATTTTTTACGCTCAAGACCGTCCATGGATCAAGTGGACCGAAATCCTTGTCGTGTTCGCCGTATTGATCGGCATCGACCTCGTGTTTAGCTTAGGGTCGATTCAAAACGATTTAAACTTGTTTTACGTTGCGGCGATTTTATTCGCCTTACGGTACGGGACAATCTTTGGTCTCATCAGTTTCGCTCTGTTGCTTGTCTATAAGGTCGTCTATACGGGTTTCGTCGGTGGCGACATCTTCCTATTGTTCTACGATACAAATTCACTTCTCACGTTATTCTATTACTTCGCCCTCACTGTCATCGTCGGATTGTTCAGCACGTCATTTCGTGAACGGTACGAGATCAGTCAGTTCCGCAACGAGGAACTGAAAGATGAAAACACGTACTTGAAAGAGACAGTCGACTTACTCAACACTTCTCAGACGACACTTCGTCAAAAGTTACTCCAATCGGAATATAGCCTCAACCAACTGTATGAATTGGCCGTCTCGCTTGATTTACCACATCCTGAATTGATTCGAAGCGAAACGATTCGCCTCTTGAAAAAATATTTTCTCGCAAGTGACGTTGCCATCTATCACGTCGACCGGTCGCAGAAGTCGATGCGTCTCCTTATTCGCCAAGCGGAGAAAAAAGAGTTCCCGCAAACGATTTTCCTCGACGAGGCATCGGGCATGTTTAAACGTTTTTTCCAAGTCCAAGAGACGACGCTACGCCAACTCGATGATGAAGACTCGGACCCGATGTTGCTCGCGCCGATCACGATTGATGGACAGACGCGTGAAGTCGTCGTCATCAAACGTTTACCGCTCCGTAAGTTGACGACCGATGATTTGCACGTCTTGAACATCCTCTTCTCCTGGATCGGGACGCGTATTGAGAACGCGCAGACGCTCATTCGAAAAGAACAGCATGCTTTGCTCTATCCGGGGACGTCGTTCTATAAAAAAGATGCGTTCACTGAGCTCGTTGCGTTGCAAGAGCAAAAGAAACTGCATCACGGCCAACCATACATCGTACTCGAATATGCGCTTGGCTATGAGCCGGTGTCCCTCGAAAGCATCGAGGCCATCGTCCATTCGTACTTGCGGGAAATCGATGTCGTCGGCTACGACAAAGATGACAACAAGCTGATGCTCTTACTGCCGGGGACGAGCGAAGAACACCGGCAACGGATTTATGACCGGATTGAAGGCATCTTGATTCAGAAAGGGGTGTGAGTATGGCAACGATTAGTAGCACCGTTTGGATTTTCCTCTATGTCATTCATGCCATCCTCGCCCTCGCCTTGCTCATTGTGTTGAAGCGGAGAATGAAAGCCCCAGATTACGGGGTCGCAGTGACAGCCCTTTGCTTCGGGCTGTTTTTACCTTTCATCGCCGAGCTTGCCGTCTATGCTGTCTATCGACTCGCCGAACGGTTCGGTCGCAGTGGCTTGATTGAAGACTACGATGAATATATCGACTTCAAGGTCGTCAACTATGAAAAGATTCGTCACGAGGCGAAATCGAGTGCGAGCTTGCTCCCGTTGACCGATGCCATCAACTCAAAAGACCCGGCGATTCGGAAACATTCGATTTTGACGCACGTGAATAACTCGATTGACCAACAAGGGAAGTACTTGCAGATGGGTCTGCAGAGTAAGGACAGTGAAACGGTCCATTATGCAGCGGCAACGATGAACATTTTGGTCGATCAATACGAACAAGAATTGAAGCAGGCGAAACGTGACTACGACCTTGGGAATCCGGCATCGATTCGCCGGCTCGCCACCATCTATAAACGGATGATCCACAGTGAACTGATTACGACGGTCATGCTGACCGACAAGCGGGAAGCCTGGTTGAAGGAGTTGTTGATTGCCAAAACGCTCTTTCCGCCGACGGCTTGGATATATGAAGATTTGAATGAAATTTATCGTGATGCGAAACGACCGAAAGAGCAACTCGCTATCTTGAAAGAGTATGTGCATCACTTCCCGGAACGCATCGAGGCCCATCTCATGCTCATCGATTTCTATTATGAGCGGGAACGTTGGGCCGAGGTGAAAGCGGTCATGTTTATGATGCAAACCCAATTCTCGCTCGAGGACGTGCCGTACGAGTATCGGCTGCTATTTGAAGAATGGAGTGACACGACATCATGGAAAAACGAACTGTAATCTCATTCTCGCTCTTCATCGTCTTATTTCTCGTCATCGTCGGCGCGATTCAATACTTACGGATCCACTCGTTGCACACGCTGTTGCCGGGTATCGCAGAGCAGCGAATCGAGATTGACCAGATTCAAGGCGGAGAAACGGCTCAGACCGGCCAACATCGCCTTCAAGTCTATCTTGTCCGTGACGAAGAAGAATTGGCCGTTCAGACGGCTGAAAATATCCTATATGGGCTTCGCTATGCGAAAATCGACGTCCAAGAAATCACACCGGAACAAGTCGGGACGGTGACGCCCTCGCCATATACGATTCTCATCTTCACGGGAGAACGGACGACACGTTGGCCGCTCATCGAGATGAAACAATTTGTAAAGCAAGGCGGCAACCTCATCTTTGGCAACCGGTTTAAAGATGCTGCCTTCAATGAGCTGACAGGGATTGAAGAGATTGGGGAGTTTGTGCCGGACGTGTACGGCTTGAATTTCGAGGAAGTGATTTTCCCAGGCTACGTCGACTTGAATCCACCGGAAGATCTGTTCGTCCACAGTGTCGTCGATTTTGCCATCGCAGACGACGCAAACGTCTTACTGTCGGCAGAAAGGTTCCCTATCCTTTGGGAATATGCGGTCGGCGATGGGAACGTGCTCTATTGGAACACGACCATCACCAATCAAAAGATGACGCGTGGCCTATTCGTCCAAACGCTCGGCACGTTGCCACCGGCGTTCGTCTCCGCACAGGCCGCCATCAAGCTCATGTATATCGATGACTTTCCGGCCCCGATCATGAGCGGGAAAATGAAAGACGTCTCGACGACGCCGCTCGACAAATCGGTCAAAGACTTCTTTGCTGAAGATTGGTGGGAAGACATGCTCCGAATGGGCGAAGAAGACGACTTGATTTACACCGGTGCGATGATTGGCACGTACGAGGAAGAAATGGAACTCGTCGATGAAGAGTTGATTAGGCGAGGCGAATTCCCGATGCTGTTTTTCGGTCGTAAGTTATTGGCAAGCGGTGGAGAAATCGGTTTACATGGCTATAACCATCAATCGCTTGTCACGGCTGATGAGCCGATTGACCCGACGTACGGCTATATCCCGTGGAAAGATAAAGACGAGATGAAGCGGTCGCTTCTTCAAGCCGAGTCCGTGTTCGCGAACTATTTCCCGGCTGAGACGCTCAAATCGTACGTCCCACCGTCGAACGCCTTGAATCGGACCGGCGTCGATGCGATCGCTGAAGCGTTACCTGAACTGCGCACAATCGCGTCGCTTTATACCGGGGAACCAGAGAACGGGGATTTCGTGCAAGAGTTCGAGTTCGATGAGACACACCCTCACGTCTACCACTTTCCACGTGTATCGAGCGATTACGGGGAAGAGCGCGGTTCGATTTTCCAGATGGTCGACGCGATTGCCAATTTTGGCGTCTTCTCGCACTTCATTCACCCGGATGACGTTATCGACCCCGACCGGGCACTTGGACGTGATTGGGACACGATGTTCGCCAGTCTGAAAAAAATCAATGACGACGTGAATACAAACTATCCGCACCTGCAGTCGTATACCCAGCATTACGCGACGGAAAAGCTCATCACCTACCAAGCGGCGGACGTGAATATCTCGTTTGATGACGGGACTGTCTACTTGTCAGGCGAAGGGCTCGTCAATCCGTCGCATTTCACGGTCCGGCTCAAGTCCGGACAATCGCTTGAGACAGGTACGTTCGACTTTGGGACGGTCGAACAAATGGAAGCGGATCGCCCGCTCTACTTGGTCACATTGACGGCGGCGAACGCTCAGATTGCCATCGAAGGAGGCACACCATGAAGATTGGACTCGTGTTAGAAGGGAGTTATCCGTACGTGAGCGGAGGGGTGTCGAGTTGGACCCAGACGCTGATTGAAGAGATGCCGGATGTGGAGTTTCAAATCATCTCCATCCAACCGACCGTGAAGCGTCCCGAGGACATGAAGTATGTGTTGCCGGAAAATGTGTCTGGAATCACGCATCTCTATTTGAACGAGTCCGGTGTGAAGGGGAAAGGACGGATGAAACTCGCACCTGAGGAAGAGCGGAAGCTGTCGGATTGGCTGATGTTGAAGAGCCCGAATCGACAGGCACTCGGGATTATCGGGACGCGAGTCCCCTCGAGTGAGGCGTTTTTCGCCAGTGAGTTTTTCTGGCACAACGTCAAGACTGCCTATTCTGAAGAGATGAACGGTGGATCTTTCATCGACTACTTTTGGATGTGGCAAAGCATGTACATGCCGGTGCTTCGCGTGTTGCATCAGCCGCTTCCTGACGTCGATCTCGTCCATTCCGTGTCGACCGGTTACGCCGGGATGGTCGCCTCCTATATGAAGGAGACACAAGGCATCCCGTTCATATTAACCGAGCATGGCATTTATTCCCGTGAGCGGGAAGAAGAGATTCTTCAGTCCTACTGGATTCCGGCTCCGTACAAGCCGCGCTGGGTCCGTTTCTTCCACCACTTGTCACGCGAGGCTTACAATGCGGCCGATGAGATTATTACGCTGTTTGAACGGAATCGTGAATATCAGGAATGGATTGGGGCACCGAGCGAAAAGACGAAGATTATCGCCAACGGCATCGCCGATCGCCACATCCGTCCGGTCATCGAGCCGGTCGAGCACGACGTGTTTCAAATCGGGGCCATCGTCCGTGTCGTACCGATTAAAGATTTAAAGACGATGATTTATGGGGCGAAGATTTTACAAGAACGGCGCCGCCTCTTTAAACTGACGATCATGGGCCCGCTCGATGAGGACGAAGAATATGCCGAGGAATGTCGGTTGTTGATTGAACAGAGCGGTCTGACGGATTATGTCGAACTTGTCGGGAAAGTGAATGTGCAGGAATGGTTACCGACGTTCGATTTGTTGCTACTGACGAGCATCTCGGAAGGGCAGCCGCTAGCCGTCCTAGAAGGGATGGCTGCCGGTATCCCATGGGTGGCGACAGACGTCGGTGCCTGTTCGGAACTTTTATACGGACGCTCGGACGACCCGTTCGGTCCAGCCGGGTTCATCGTGCCGCCTGTCCACCCGGAAGCACTCGCCGATAAAATCGAGTGGATGATGGATTATCCGCGTGAACGGATGCGCTTCGGCAAGAACGGCCGCGAACGCGTCCGTCAATATTACCGGTTGCAACAGTTCGTCGACCGGTATAAAGCAATCTATGAAGCGAGGAGGGAACAGTATGGCGGGCATCGGGTTTAAGCTACAGAAGTTGTTTCAAGAAGACTACTATTCATCCCGGCTGAAGGCGTACACGTTCTCCGGTCTCGTCACCTCAGGACCTTGGCTCATCGTCATTTTGGTCGTCGGGACGATTCAATGGCTGGCGTTTCAAATGCCGATGCTCTCACTCGAGGAACGGACGCTGTTTATGTTGTCGGTATCTTATGCGTTCATCTTCTCGCAAATCTTGTTCAGTTTCCAACAGCTCGTCGTCACGCGTTACGTCGCCGATTTGTTTTACGAGAAGAAAGCACACGATATTTTTCCCGTCTTTACCGGAATGCTGAAAGTGACGATGCTCGCAGCAATCATCATGTACAGCATCTTTTGGATGATTTCACCGCTCGATTTTTTGTATAAGCTCGTCTTGTTCGTCTTGTTCATGACGATTAACGTCATTTGGGTCATGTTCTTATTTTTGAGCGCTGCCAAGTTTTATCAGGCGATCGCGTACAGCTTTTTACTCGGCGGTTTTATCGCGATTGGCGGCGTGTTCTTGATTAGCCGCATCCTAGTGGACCCGACGAGCTTGGAGCTGCTGCTCGGCTTCACGGTCGGGATGCTCGTCACGCTGTTCGGCTTATTCTTTGCGATGCTACGGACGTTCCCGCTCCGCTATGCGACGAACGAGTTTTCCTATTTCCGCTATTTTGATCTCTACCCCGATTTGTTCGCCATCGGCGTCTTGTACGTTCTTGGCATTTGGGTGACGAACTTCATCATTTGGTTCGGGGAGGGGCGGACCGTCGTCGCGCAATCGTTCGTGTTCAACCCGTACTATGACACGGCCGTATTCTGGTCTTATTTGACGATCGTGCCGACCCAGCTCTTGTTCGTCGTCGCCGTCGAGACACGCTTCTATGAACGGTATCGCACGTTCTACGGCCTCATCAACTACGGGGGCGCTTTGCATCAAATCGATAAAGCGAAACAGACGATGACGACCGTCCTAAAGAACGAATTGATTCGTCTCGGACGAAGCCAAGGCGTCGTCACGTTGTTCGCCATTCTCATGGCGGGTGTGTTCGTCGGCTGGATTGGCGTACCGGAAGAAGTCGGTCAAATCTTTCGGATGACGACGCTCGCCGCTTTCGCGAACGCGATGATTCTCGTCTTGACGTTACTCCTTCTCTATTTTGAGGACCGGCGCGGGGCACTCTTCGTTAACTTGTCGTTTTTCACAGGCAACGCACTCTTCACGCTGGCGCTGTTACCGCTCGGCATCGATTGGTATGGCGTCGGGTTTGCCGTCAGTACGACCATCACGTTCTTTATCGCCGGTTTGCGCTTGATGTATTTCATGGGAAAAGTCGACTATTACGTGTTTGCGTCCTCGAATCGACGCAAGCTCGGAATCGAGCGCTTCTCACAGATGGGAACGGCATTGAATCGTCGCTTCTCGCGTTGAAGGGTTCCTATTTCAGCGAAAGATTGATATGATGTGTCCGAAGACGACCGAATTTCATAATGTTTGCCACTAGGGGAGTCGCATGACGCGGCTGAGATGGAAGAGGTCCAGACCCTTTGAACCTGATCTAGTTCACGCTAGCGGAGGGAAGTGGGCGAAACGACTTTTCTCACGCTGTATGTCCGACGCCGCTTCCGTTATGGGAGGCGGCGTTTTTTCATACAAAAGGAGGAGTTCATCATGACGTTCACCCAACACATCCGACAAGAAGCGGATACTTTGTTCCAAGCGAGTTTTGACCACCCGTTCGTCCGATCACTCGGCGAAGGGACGCTCGACGAGGCGAAGTTTCGCCACTATGTTCTGCAAGACTCATACTATCTGAACCAATTTTCGAAAGTGCAGGCGAGAGGGGCAATCGTGGCGCAAGATATGGAACTGTCGAGCCGTTTTTTGACACACGCGCTCCACACGATCGAGGCGGAACACGCGTTACATCGTGAGTTCTTCACGATGCTTGATGTGACCGAGGAAGAGCGACGTACGTTCGAGCCGGCGCCGACCGCATATGCGTACGCGATGCACATGCAACAAGCCGGACCGACGCTCGGGGACGTACTCGCAGCGATTTTACCGTGCTACTGGGTGTACTACGAGATTGGCGAACGATTGAAAGATGCAAAGCCGGAGCATCCGATCTATACGGCTTGGATTGCGACGTATGGGTCGGAATGGTTCCGCGAACTCGTCGAAGAACAGATTGAACGGCTCGACCTGTTGGCCGAGCAAGCGACAGAAGCCGAACGCAAACGTTACCGTCAGTTGTTCTTGAAGAGCTGTTATTACGAAGTGGCGTTTTGGCAGATGGCCTGGACGCTCGAGACGTGGGACGTACCGGTGGAGGTGAGCCGATGAAACGCGATTTGTGGGATAAAGTACGGGCCGAGCGGCCGCTCATCCATAACGTTACGAACATCGTCGTCGCCAACTTCTCGGCGAACGGATTGCTCGCGATCGGTGCGTCACCGGTCATGGCGTCCGCTGTCGAGGAAGTAGCGGAAATGGCGACGGTGAGCGATGCGCTCGTGTTGAATATCGGCACGCTCGATGCGACGACGGAAAGGACGATGATTCGAGCGGGACAAGCGGCGAACGCTGCAGGACGTCCTATCGTCTTCGATCCGGTCGGTGTCGGTGCGACGGCGTTTCGACGTCAAGTGGCGACTGCAATCCTCGAGCAGGTTCAGGTGACGGTCATCCGGGGGAACGCCGGTGAGATGGCGACATTGATTGACCGGACGGCGCACGCGCGCGGGGTCGACGCGGGAGAAGCGTTGCAAGACGTGACAGACGTCGCGCGCGAGGCGGCCAAACGGTATCGCTGTGTCGTCGCCATGACCGGAGAGACGGACGTCGTCAGTGACGGGGACGTGACGATTGAAATCAAAGGAGGAACCGAAACGATGACGCGGACGACCGGGACCGGCTGTCTGCTCAGCGCGGTCGTCGGCGCCTTTCTTGCGGTCGAGGCTGACGCGATGACCGCGACGTCGACGGCGCTCGCCGGGTACGCCCGTTGCGGGGAACTCGCGACCGCACGTGCCGAGGGATCGGGCGATTTCCCGATTCATTTCTTGAACGAGCTTGGGAAGATGACCGCGGTCGAACTGCCGAGCGACCGGATTGAGGTGGTGTCATGAAGCGCGCACAAGCGTTGACGATTGCCGGATCTGATTCGGGCGGCGGCGCCGGCATTCAAGCCGATTTGAAGACGTTTCAAGAGCTCGGTGTATTCGGGACGAGCGTCTTGACGGCAGTCACGGCACAAAACACACGTGGTGTGCATGGCGTCGAAGCGGTATCGGCCGAATTGCTCGCGCAACAACTCGATGCGATCGGCTCCGATTTTTCAATCGAGGCGTGCAAGACCGGGATGTTGTTCGATGCGAGTCGAATCGAGACCGTCGCTTCCGGCGTGAAGCGGCATGCGTTCAAACAGCTTGTCGTCGACCCGGTCATGATTGCAAAAGGGGGGGCATCATTGCTTCAAGACACGGCTGTCGAGGCGCTCAAGACGGCGTTGTTGCCGCTCGCGACCGTCGTCACGCCGAACGTGCCGGAAGCAGAAGTGTTGACGGGCTTGACGATTCGCTCATTCCAAGACCGTCTTGAAGCGGCGGAACGAATCTTGGCGCTCGGTGCGAAGGCCGTCGTCTTAAAAGGCGGTCATCTCGAGGGTGAACGTGCCGAAGATCTCGTCTTGACGGCGTCAGAGGCCTTTCTCGTCTCGGCACCGCGCATCGAAACGCTTGACACGCACGGCACTGGCTGTACGTTCTCGGCGGCGCTCACGGCCGAACTCGCCAAAGGCCGTCCGATGATTGAGGCGACCGTGACGGCAAAGCGGTTCATCCAAAGCGCCATCACGCATGGACTCGAAATCGGAGCCGGACACGGACCGACGAACCATTGGGCGTATGGGACGCATGGAGAGGAGGGTGTCACGCTTGAAACGATCACGACGAGCCGCACTCGCTGAACAGCTAGAGCTGTACTTCATCTGTGGAACGACGAACACAAAAGACATCTTCCAGACGGTCGAGACGGCACTTCAATGTGGCGTCACATGTTTTCAATTTCGCGAAAAAGGAAATGAGGCACTGTATGGAGATCAAAAAGAAGCGGTGGCCCGGACGTTGCTTCGACTTTGTCGCGCGTACGGCGTCCCGTTTATCGTAAACGATGATGTCGAGCTGGCGATGAAGCTCGACGCGGACGGGGTCCATGTCGGGCAAGAAGATGCGTCGGCCCGTCGCGTCAGACAGATGATTGGGGCGGACAAATGGCTCGGTGTCTCCGTCCATTCGCTCGAAGAAGCGGCGACGGCGATGGTGCATGCGGACTATGTCGGCATCGGCCCCATCTTTCCGACGGACTCAAAAGCGGACGCCGGGGAAGTGAACGGGACGACGCTCATCCGTCAAGTGCGGGCGGCGTACCGAGAGCTCCCGATTGTGGGGATTGGGGGCATTCGGCCTGAACACGTCGAGTTGATTCGACGTGACGGGGCCGACGGGGTCGCCATCATCTCGGCCATCGCTTCGGCGCCGGACGTGGCGGCAGCCACACGACGTTTCAAGTGTCTCTGAATTCGATTCGAGGAGGAAGACAGATGAACGTATTTGTAATTGGTGCGAACGGACAGATTGGAAAACAGCTCGTCGAACGCTTACAGGAGGAAGGCAAGCATGAGGTGACGGCGATGGTACGGAAAGACGAACAACTCGAAGATTTTAAAAACAAAGGCTATCAAGCCGTACTCGGTGACCTTGAAGGCGACGTCGCAAACTTGGCAGACGCCATCGACGGTGCCGACGTCGTCGTATTCGCAGCAGGTTCTGGCGGACATACGGGTGCCGATAAGACGCTCTTGATCGATTTAGACGGGGCAGCGAAAAGTATCGAAGCTTCAAGACAACAAGGTGTGAAACAGTTCGTCATGGTGAGCGCGTTGAAGGCGGAAGACCGCTCGGCATGGCCGGATGAGATGAAACCGTATTACGTCGCGAAACATCACGCGGATCGTCTGCTCGAGGAGAGCGGATTGACATACACGATCGTGCGTCCAGGGGCGCTCACGGATGACGCCGGGACTGGGAAAGTGAAGACCGGGGACGTGTCGACCGGTGAAGTTCCACGCGCCGACGTGGCGGCTTTCCTCGCCCATGTGATTGGCCACGAAGCGGCCTATAACAAGTCAATCGACCTCGTCAAAGGCGATACGGCGATTGAAGAGACGTTATAACGAGATGACGAAAACGAGCGGACCTCAGTCCCGCTCGTTTTTTGTATGTGCGAATCGACTCGACAAAGGGAACGATGCATCCGATAGAGAAAGTAGAGACGTACCTGTCTTGAGAAAGGGGTCCATCCATGACCGCACTGTTTACGTATATGGTCGTTTATCTCTTACCGGCCTTCCTGCTCAGCCATCTCGCACTGGATGTGTTGCTTCGAAATCCGCGACAAGTCGAACATCGGCTGCTCAGTCTGTTCGTCTTCGGCTATGCGATGTTGTTCCTGGCAGAGTTCAGCCGTCATTTGTCACCGATTGAACTCAGTCCGGCCTTCGTGACGTACTGGTTCGGGAACGCCGGGATTTTAATTTTTGTGTGCTCGGTCCATTTTATCTTCAAAGTGACGGGTGTCGGAGCCAAGTTGCCGAAATGGCTCTACCCATATGTCCTTTATTTACCGCTCATCCCGGTCGCCTTGACGTTCATCCGTCAAGAGAACATCATCAACAGCCAACGGTTCGACCAAGTCGGAATTTGGATTTATCCTGAGTTCAACGCCTCGTATTTGATCACGATGACGATTGGGAACGTGTTCCATTTTCTCATCGTCCTTTTGCTCGTCTATGCGCTCAAACGGGCAGAGCGAACCGAGCACCAGCGCGTACTACGCATGCTCATTTGGACGGCGCTCGCCGTCCTCGTCTGGGACGTCGTGTTCGGTTATTTCCAATTCCGCGGTGTCATGCCGCCGTACGGTTATATGTATGGAGGTCTCGTCTGGGCCGTCGCGCTCGTCGTGGCGATGAACCGCCTCGACTTCTTGGCCTCGTACGCGAAACGATATGGGACGCTCTACAATTTGAACCCGTCCGCGATTCTGCTCGTCGACGACAACGGGCGCATCGAGAGCGCCAACCCGGCCGCCCGGATGTTGTTCCATACGGTCCGGGTCGTCAACGAACGTTTCGTCGACTTGTTGCCGGAGAAAAAGCGGGAAGAGTGGTGTCATCATTACCGCCAGCACTTCCAAGCACAAAAGAAATTCCTCGAGTTCGAGACGAAGATTCAAACGAAGACGGGGCAAGAGCGTTATGTCGTCATCGATGGCGACTTCGTCTATATCGACCAAAAAGTTCACGGGATGATCCTCATCCGGGACGTGCACTCGTTCAAAGAGGCCGAACAGACGATTCGCTTTTTCGCGTATCACGACCCGCTCACGAAACTCGCCAACCGCCGCGCGTTTTATGACCAGGCCGACCAAGCGCTGCTTCAAGCGGACACACTTGCCCTCATCATCCTCGACCTTGATGGGTTTAAAGGGATCAACGACACGTACGGTCACCAAGTCGGCGACGAGTTCCTCATCCATCTCGGGACGTTGCTCGAATCGGTCACGCCGGAAAACGGTCTAGCTTCCCGGGTCGGCGGCGACGAGTTCTACATCTTCTTGACAGATGTGACAGAGCCTCGTCTCATCGATTTTGTCAGACGGCTGCAACGGACGCTCAGCGAGGAATCGTTCTTGCTCGGACGGCAATCGATCCCGATTCGGGCGAGCATCGGTGTGAGCCTCTCTCCTGGGCAAGGGGTCGACCTCGATACGCTCATCCATAAAGCCGATCAGGCGATGTACCGAATCAAGCAAGACGGCAAGAACGACTACGCGATTTATGACGACGTGTTACACGGTCCCAAATAACGGGAACAGACTCACGATAACCCGTTACAAGGAGGAGATGGCATGTCAGAGAAACCGTTAGTGACGATGCGCGCTGAAGGAGAATCGACCGGGGTGAAGACGACGGTACACGTCCGCGACTTGGCTCCGTTCATCGTCGATGAACCGGAGCGGCTCGGCGGCACCGACGCCGGACCGAACCCGCTCGAATATTTGCTTGGTGCGTTGTCGTCGTGCACGACGATTATGATCGCCTACGTCGCGCAGGACCAGAACTTCGATTATGATGGCGTGACGTTCGTGACCGAAGGGACGCTCGACCCGCGCGGCTTCCAAGGTGTCGAAGGAATACGGACATATTTTGAGAACGTACATGTCCATATCGTGCTCGAGACGGTCGAATCGGATGAGCGGATTGCGGAGCTTCAAAAAGGTGTCGAGGCGAGGTGTCCGATCCACAATTTGATGCACGCGGCCGATGTCGACATCACGGCGACGTGGACACGAAAGTAAAGACGGGGCCAGCCCGTCTTTTTTGTGGGCGAACCAGGAATCCTCCTCCGCGAACGCGAACAAAGAGACGCAAGGAGGAGGGCATACATGAACGTCCAACCGATGACAGAACAAGACGCCCGCGCGATTCAGTCGTGGACGTACGAGGCACCGTATGATTTCTATAATCAAACTCCGTCACAATCAGGACTCGAAGAACTGATGCATTATCAGGCTGTCCATGAAGCGGATGAACTGATCGGCTTTTTTTGCCTCGGGCACTATGCCCAAGTCCCAAACGATACATATACGTATGACGATACACACATCGATTTCGGTCTCGGCATGCGTCCGGATTTGACCGGACAAGGCCGTGGACGGCGTTTCCTTGAGACTGTGCTTGTCGAAGCGGAACGAACCGGGAAGCCCGTCCGGCTCACCGTCGCGGCGTTCAACGGACGAGTCGTTCGGCTGTATGAGGACGCCGGATTCCGGAAAATCGCATCGTTTGAGAAAGGCACGACCCGCTTCCTCATAATGGTGAACTGATTAACCGTATTGGCGTTGATGGGCCTTTTTCCGTTTCAAATAGTCCTCATCGGCTCGGATTTGGTCCCAGCGCGCTTTAAAGATGCGGGCCGATTCGGCCTTCTCTTCATCGATGTCACGCTCGTGGATGTCACCGTCCGCCTTATATTTGCGTCCGCCTTTATAGTTGGCATAGCGGCGTGCCCGCGTGTAACCCATCTGAATGAACTTACGGGCCATGTCCATGCCGACAAAGTCGTCATTGTTGCGATATGCTTCAAACAGCTCCATAATCTCATCCGCCGATTGCTTGGCGATGTCCGGCGTCTTGAAGCGCCAGTGTGGCAAAATCTCACTTTTATATGGCTCGACGAGGAGCACCCCTTGCTCCCCGCGGCCGACGCGATACAGTTCGGGTTGCTCCCGAAAGTCGATCGTGTCAAAGTCTAAATCATAATCAAACGGCATCGTCATCCCTCCTCTGTTCAATCCATTCCCTGAACGAGCAAGGGAAAAACGATGGGAAGGAGTCCAAGATGATTCAACTCGAGACAGAACGTTTACGACTTCGCGCGTTTCACCTGAATGACGCGGAGGCGATGTATCCGTACGCGAAAGACGACCGGGTCGGCCCGAATGCGGGTTGGGCTCCTCATCAATCGATTGACGAAACACGCGACGTCATTCGTATGTTTCAAGCCGACCAAGACGTATGGGCCATCACGTTGAAAGCGACAGACGAGGTCATCGGGACGATCGGGTTGCACGACCGGCGTCCGGACCCGAATATTCAGCACGAGGCGCAGCGGGAGATCGGGTACGTATTGAATCCGGCATTTTGGGGACAAGGCTACATCCCGGAAGCGGTGCGCGCGATGCTGCGTCACGGGTTTGAAGATCTTGGACTCGAGCGTATCTGGTGCGGGCATTTCGACTTCAATGACCAGTCCCGGCGCGTCGTTGAGAAATGTGGATTCGTCTATGCGTTCACGACGTCGCAACAGCTGACGCGGTTAGACGGTCGTACCGTAACGAGTCTCGTCTACGTGCTCAAAAAAGAAGACTACACGAACCGTTTGGCTCCCTAATGAGTCATACGGTTTTTCTTTCGAAAAATAAAGCTTGATATGTAACCGGTTACACATTATGATGTGTTTGTAAGCGTTACCAAAATGGAGGTGTGGAGATGGCGACAATCAAACAAGTGGCGAAACAGGCGAACGTCTCGGTCGCGACGGTATCCCGTGTCATGAACAATAACGGCTACGTGAGCGCGGAGGCGCGAGCCGCCGTCGAACAGGCCATCGCCGATCTCGATTACGCACCGAACCGTGTCGCCCGGTCCTTATTTACAAAGACGTCCGGATTGATCGGCTTGATCATGCCTGACATCACGAACCCGTTCTTTCCACAGTTAGCACGTGCGATTGAAGATGTCGCCAATCAGCACGGGTATCAAGTCGTCCTATGTAACACGGACGAGCAACTCGAGAAAGAACAGGGCTACCTCGTCGCCTTACAGACGATGCATGTGGACGGCTTGATTATTACGACGAATCATTCGGATAACCCGAACTATGAGAAACTCGACTTGCCGATGGTCGCCCTTGACCGAATCGTGAAATCAGGGATTGATGCGGTCATCTCGGACGGGTATGAAGGGGGGTGCCTCGCGGCCGACACACTCATCGCCTCTGGCGCGACGCGTCTCGCCCATATCGCCGGACCCGAGCAATTGCAGACCGTGAAGCGGCGCACCGAGGGCTTTCTTGACGTCGCTGGGGATCGCCTCATCGGGATGACCCATTCGAACTTCACGTTCAAAGAAGCGCTCACGGCCGCACAAACGTTATTTGATGCACATTGGCCGTTCGATGGCCTGTTCGCAGCGAACGATGTCATCGCCGCTGCCGTGCTTCAAGAAGCGGTACGGCGTGACGTGCGCGTGCCGGAAGACTTACAGGTGATCGGTTATGACGGCATCGAGCTCGGGGAGATGACGTCGCCGCCACTGACGACGATCGCGCAGCCGATTTATGAGATGGGGCGTCTCGCGACAGAGCGGTTGCTGGACTTGATTGAAAAACGAGACGTCGAGACAAAAGAGATGTTGTTGCCGGTTACGTTAACGGAACGGCAGACGACGAGACGGAAGGGGCAAGACAGATGAACCGAATTGTAGTGATTGGAAGCATCTCGATGGATTTGGTCGTTACGACAGATAAACGTCCACGCGCCGGAGAGACGGTGATCGGGAATACGTTCCAAACCGTGCCCGGCGGAAAAGGAGCCAATCAAGCGGTCGCTGCCGCTAAATTAGGCGGGACGGTCGAGATGGTCGGCTGTGTCGGCTCGGATGCGTTCGGGTCGAGCATCCGTCAAAATTTTGAGACGCATCATGTCGGTACCCGTCATCTGCAGACGGTGGAAGATGTGACCGGGACGGCACACATCGTCCTCGCCGAAGGCGACAATTCGATTGTCGTCGTTCAATCAGCCAACAAACACGTGCGCTTCACAGACGGTGAACTCGACGCACTGCTCGACGAGGAAACACTCGTCTTGCTCCAGCTCGAGATTCCGCTCGAGACGGTCGAACACGTGAGTGCCTACTGCCGAAAGCGAAACATTCCGGTCCTATTGAACCCGGCCCCGTCTCAAACGCTCACGGATACGCTGCTCGACAATGTGACGTACGTGACGCCGAACGAACACGAATGCCGTGATTTGTTCGGCGATGTGCCGATCGAGGACGTGTTGCGCCGTTTCCCGAACAAGCTCATCGTCACAGAGGGGGTGCGGGGTGTCCGTTTCCACGACGGGGAAGGGATTCAGCACATCCCGGCGATCCGTGCGAACGTCGTCGATACGACGGGAGCCGGTGACACGTTCAACGGCGCGCTCGCGGTCGGTCTCGTCGAAGGTCGTCCCTTGCTGGAAGCGGCGCGTCTTGCCGTCGTCGCTTCAGGCATGAGCGTGGAAGGGTTCGGTGCTCAAGGCGGGATGCCGACACGAGAAGAAGTCTTGATGAGATTGGAGCGAGTGTGATGAAGAAACATGGGATTTTGAACAGCCATTTGACGAAAGTGTTCGCCGACCTCGGCCATACGGATAAAGTCGTCATCGCCGATTGCGGCCTGCCGATTCCAAACGGAGTCGAACGCGTCGATTTGGCGCTTCGCCTCGGAGAGCCGTCGTTCCTCGACGTCTTGGAAGCGGTCGAGTCGGACATGGTCATCGAACAGATCACGATTGCCGATGAGGTGTTCACGGAAAACGAGGCAATCGCCAAAGCGTTGACCGAACGGTTCGACACGGTAGCGACATGTTCCCATGAGGACTTTAAACGGGAAGTCGCGACGGCGAAAGTCGTCATCCGGACGGGTGAGGCGACACCTTACGCGAACGTCATCTTGCACGCGGGCGTCATATTTTAAGGAGGGATTCGATGCATATCGAATTGAAACAAATCCATAAGGCATTCGGACCGGTCAGCGTGTTAAAAGGTGTCGATTTCGAGCTCCTTCCTGGCGAGATTCATGCGCTGATGGGGGAGAACGGGGCTGGAAAGTCGACGCTCATGAAAGTGATGACCGGGCTTCATGCGCAAGACGAAGGCGAGGTCGTCATCGATGGGGCGGTTCGTCAATTCAAACATCCGAAAGAAGCGGAGCGTGAAGGCATCGCCTTCATCCATCAAGAGCTGAATATTTTGCCGGAGTTGACGGTGACGGAGAACTTGTTTCTCGGCCGCGAGTTGACGGGCGCGTTCGGTATCATCAAGCAACAAGAGATGAAGCGTCGGGCCCGCGAATATTTGGCCGAACTGAACGTGTTCATGGAAGTCGATGAACTTGCGAAAAACTTATCGGTCGGGCAACAGCAGATGATTGAGATCGCCAAGGCGCTCATGACGGATGCGAAAGTCATCGTCATGGACGAGCCGACGGCCGCGCTCACCGACCGCGAGATTCGGGCGCTGTTCGCGGTATCGCGGGCGCTTCGTGACCAAGGGGTGTCCATCATCTATATCTCGCATCGGATGGAAGAGATTTTTGAACTGTGTGACCGCATCACCGTGCTCCGTGACGGCGTCTCGATTGGGACACACCGCATCGCGGACACATCGTTCGAGGCGATCGTCAAAGAGATGGTCGGCCGAGAAATCGGCGAACGTTACCCGGACCGGAACGCGACAATCGGGGACGTCGTGCTCGAAGTGGACGGATTGATAGGTAACCGGTTCCACAACGTCTCGTTTGACGTCCGTGCCGGTGAAATCGTCGGGTTCTCGGGCCTCATGGGGGCAGGGCGGACGGAAGTGATGCGCGCCTTGTTCGGGGCAGACCGGGCCAAAGCCGGGACGGTCAAGCTGAACGGCAAACCGATTCGCATCAAAAAGCCGAGTGACGCGATTCGTCACGGCATCGCCTTCTTGACGGAAGATCGCAAAGGCGAAGGGTTGTTGCTCGACTTCTCGCTCCGGGAAAACCTCTCGCTCCCGACGCTCGACCGGCGAGCGAAAGGGACGATTATCTCGAAGCAAGCCGAAGAAACGTTTGCTGACGACTATTTGAAAAAGTTGCGTGTCAAACACCACTCGATGGAACAAAAAGTGAAGTCGCTATCGGGCGGGAATCAACAGAAAGTCGTGCTCGGGAAATGGCTCGGTGTGGAACCAGACGTCCTCATCCTCGATGAGCCGACACGCGGTGTCGACGTCGGCGCCAAGAAAGAGATTTACACGATTATGAGCGAGCTCGCCGAATCCGGCGTCGCCATCATCATGGTGTCATCCGATTTACCGGAAGTGCTCGGCATGAGCGATCGGATCGTCGTCATGCGCGAAGGCGTCGTCACCGGGACGCTCACGAAACAAGAGGCGACACAAGAGCGCGTCATGACTTACGCGACAGGAGGACAGTGAAATGGAATTGAAAGCAGCGACTGCATTAAATCGACCACAAAAGCTCGGCTGGGGCCAAAAGCTCGGACCGTTGTTTGGTCTACTCGTCATTATCGTCGTCGTCACGGCGCTCGAGCCAGGTTTTCTATCGCTCAACAACATCTTTAACGTCTTGCGCCAAGTATCAATCAACGCCCTGATCGCGTTCGGGATGACGTTCGTCATCTTGACGGGGGGGATCGACTTGTCGGTCGGCTCGATTTTGGCGCTCTCGTCGGCGTTTGTCGCCGGGATGATGGTCGACGGGCAGCACGCCGTCATGGCGATCGCACTCGGATTGATCGCCGGGGCGTTACTTGGCGCGTTCAACGGTGCCGTCATCACGTACGGGAAAGTGGCCCCGTTCATCGCGACACTTGCGACGATGACGATTTATCGGGGGATGACGCTTGTCTATACGGACGGTCGTCCAATCACGGGTTTAGGCGATTCGACGTGGTTCGAGATGCTCGGCCGCGGTTACCTCTGGATTATCCCGGTGCCGGCCGTCACGATGTTGATTGCGTTCGGGGTGTTGTACTTCATCTTGAAGAAGACGACGTTCGGCCGCCACACGTACGCCATCGGCGGCAACGAGGAAGCCGCCAAGCTGATGGGAATCGGCGTCAACAAAGTGAAAGTCATGATTTACTCGTTGTCCGGTATGCTCGCCGCACTCGCCGGCATCATCTTGACGTCACGTCTGAACTCGGCGCAACCGACGGCCGGGACGTCATATGAACTCGATGCGATTGCAGCCGTCGTCCTCGGGGGGACGAGCCTTGCAGGCGGTCGCGGATGGATTGTCGGGACGCTCATCGGGGCGCTCATTATCGGAACGTTGAACAACGGCTTGAACTTGCTCGGGGTCTCATCGTTCTTCCAACTTGTCGTCAAAGGAGCCGTCATTTTGTTCGCGGTACTCCTTGATCGAAAACAAAACGCGTAATCACCGAAAGGGGAAACAGAAGATGAAGAAATGGACAGCTTGGCTACTCGTATTGACAATGGTCGTCATGGCGGCTTGTTCGACGGAACAACCGGGAACAAGTTCGGAGCAGGAGACGAAAGACGGAGATTTTAAGATCGGCCTCTCCATCTCGACATTGAATAACCCGTTCTTCGTCGCCTTGAAAGACGGTGCGGAAGAAGAAGCGGCTGAACTCGACGCCACACTCACGGTCGCGGATGCACAAAACGATGCAGCGAAACAAGTGAGTGACGTCGAAGATATGATTCAAAAAGGCATGGATTTGATTCTCATCAACCCGACCGATTCTGAAGCGGTCGGCGCTGCTGTCCAAAGCGCGAACGATGCCGGCATCCCGGTCATCACGGTCGACCGCAACGCTGAGTCAGGCGAAGTCGTCGCGCACGTCGCATCAGACAACGTTGCCGGCGGAAAGCTTGCTGGCGAATACATGGTCGAACTCGTCGGGGAAGGCGGGAAAGTCGTCGAACTCGAAGGAATTCCAGGGGCGTCAGCGACACGAGACCGTGGCCAAGGGTTCAACGAGGCAATCGATGGCAAACTCGACGTTGTCGCAAAACAATCGGCCAACTTTGACCGGGCCCAAGGGTTGACGGTCATGGAGAACATTCTCCAAGACAATAAAGACATCGTGGCAGTATTTGCCCATAACGATGAGATGGCACTCGGGGCTGTCCAGGCGCTCAGTAGCGCAGGGTTGAGCGATGTCAAAGTCATCGGCTTTGATGCGACGGACGATGCCGTCAAAGCGGTTGAGGATGGGACGATGGCCGCGACAGTCGCACAAAAACCGGCGGAGATTGGGAAATTGGGTGTCGAAGCTGCCGTCAAGCACTTGAAAGGGGAGACGGTCGAAGAAAACATCCCGGTCGACCTCGAGTTGATCAACTAACATAGAAAGCCGACGCATTTTAAAAAATGCGCCGGCTTTTTTTCATGCTTGTTCGATTGGGTGGAGCGACCGGACGATTTCATCTTTGACCGTCACACCGCGCGCTTCGAGCTCGGCGATTTTCTCGGCGAACCGAGGCAAGTGGTCTTTGTGCGCAATCAAGAGTTCGTCAAGCACGCGTTTCGCGGTCTCACCGCTCGGGATGAGCGGATTGATGATGAACGCTTGGAGTGCGAGGCCGTAGTCACCTGTCACGGCCGCCTCCTCGACGCATAGCTCCATATTCTTCATGACTTGGAGCCAGCCTTTCTCGGCCGGAGCGAGCGCACCGAACGCGATCGGTTTCGCACCGGTCGCCCCGACATAGGCGGACACCTCGACGACGTCATCCGGGGCAAGGTCCGGGACGGCCCCGTTGTTTTTTGTCGAGACGACGATGTGGGTGTTCTTGTTCGCATAGATCGACGCGATCGTCTCGCACGCCGCGTCCGAGTAGTGGGCGCCGCCACGCTTAGCCAGTTGCTCCGGCTTGTGATCGAGGTGTGGGTCTTTATACAGTTCGAACAGCTCGGCCTCTGTCTGCTTCACTTGTTCGGCCCGTGTGCCGACGTTCGGGTCCCGGTACTCATCGAGCATATGGACGAGCATCTCTTCGGCACGGTAATAGTAACGATGGTAACCGCATGGAATCATGTTCATCTGGTCTAACTGTTCCTTGAAAAACGGCATATCGTGGATGTTGGCTGGAATACCGGAAGCGCCGTCGTACATCTTGGCGATGATTTCACCTGTGACATCCGTCCCGTTCAAGTCATGGACGCGGTGCCAGTGGAAGTGATTCAACCCGGCGAACGAATACGTCAACTCTTCGGGTTTCTTGCCGATCAATTCCGGTTCGGCCATCATCGCATGGACCGGAACGTTGCAAAGCCCGATAACTTTGTCCCATTTCCCGTAGCGGATAATCGCATCGGTCACCATGCCGCTCGGATTCGTGAAGTTGACGAGCCACGCGTCCGGACAGAGTTGTTTCATGTCTTCGACGATGTCGAGGATGACCGGAATCGTCCGGAACGCCTTCAAGATGCCGCCGGCCCCGTTCGTCTCTTGCCCGACCATGCCGTACGAGAGCGGGATGCGTTCGTCTTTGATGCGGGCGTCGAGCAAGCCGACGCGGAATTGGGTCGTGACGAAATCGGCGTCTTGGAGCGCCTCTCGACGATCGAGCGTCAAATGGACGTTGACGTCATACGGCGAGGCGTCCCACATGCGTTGCGCCATCTGTCCGACGATCTCGAGCTTCTCTTTCCCTGCTTCGATGTCGACGAGCCAAATCTCTCGAATCGGCAATTCTTCATATCGTTTGATAAAGCCTTCCATCAATTCTGGTGTATAACTGCTGCCGCCACCGATGGTGACGAGCTTGATTCCGGTTGTCAAAACAATCTCCTCCTTGTCGTTTCACAAAAATAAAGCACCTGTGTAAATGATATGGATGCATCCTGTCTTCTGTTTCAGTATAGAATAGTGATATACGAGCGCAAGAGGTAACGGGATAACTCCGAAAGCGTTTACAAATAAACACGAAAGCACCTTTATTTTTGTGAATTTCATTTACGGGAGGGGTTCCATTGTTACTGACCGAAAAATTGAAACAGACTGGATTTTCACCGTCTGAGCGCGCCGTCATTGATTACTTGTTTGCACAACGTGAACTGATTGAAGACAAGACGATGAAGCAAATCGCTGAGGCGACGTATACGCATCCGTCGATTTTGAGCCGGATCGCCCATAAGCTTGATTTTACTGGTTGGGTCGAGCTGAAAGCCGGTTTTTTGGAAGAAATCAATTATTTGAATCGTCACTTCTCCGACGTCGATGCCAACTACCCGTTCGCGCCCGAGGACGGATTGATGGCGGTGGCGAACAAAATGGCGGCGTTGAAGCGGATGACGATTGAGGACACGTTGTCGCTCCTCGACCATGAGGCGTTCGAGCAAGCCGTGACGATGCTTCATGAGGCACGTCACATCAAAATTTTTTCAATCGTTCATAACTTGTTGCTCTGTCACGATTTCAAAGCGAAGATGAACCGAATCGGAAAACACGTCTCGCTCTGTGAGGTCGATCCTGAATTCGAAGCGGCCAACTCGGACGAGACGACGTGCGCGCTACTTATCTCCTATACAGGAGAAAGTGACACGACGCTCCGGCTCATCCCTTATTTGAAACAGCGTCACATCCCGGTACTCGCCTTGACGAGCGTTGGCGAGAATGCCATCTCGAACGAGGCGGATTGTACGCTCCGCTTGACGACGCGGGAACGTCTCTACTCAAAGATCGGTAGCTTTACATCGAACGACTCGACGCAGTGTCTGCTCGATTTGCTATACGCCGGTGTGTTTTCGAAAGATTACGAAGCGAACCTCGCCTATAAAATCAACATGTCGAAACGACTCGATCACCGAAAGAGTTCGAGTGAAATCATGCAAGAAAAAGAGCATCCGTTCACGTGAACGGATGCTCTTTGCGGCGCAGATAGAGGAGATAACCGACGAACAGACCGAGACCAAGCAAACTGAGCGCGGTCGTGACAGTGAAGAACGGGGGACGATACGTCAATTCGACGTCGTTTCGTCCTTCATCGAGTTGAATCGCGCTGAACGCATAGTTCGCTTGTAAGACGTCACGCTTTTCTCCGTTGACCCGGGCGCTCCATCCTCGTTCGAACGGAACAGGGAGAACGGCGTATGTTCCCGGGGCGGCCTCTTCGACCGTAAAGTCGAGGTCGGGACCGTCCCACGTGACCGGAATCTCCGGTCGAGCATCCGTCTCATCAATCACAGACTCGAGCGTCGCATAATCTTCCCATTCCACCGTCACATTCTCGAGCGCGTACGTGCCTTCAGGAAGCCGTAACGGCACGCGGTCAGCAAGCGGCGTGCGAAGCGTCATCGAGGTGAGGTCGGTCCGATAAATCGAGGCTTCGGGCTTTCGTGTCGTCCGATAACCACCGAGTTTGATGAAGAAGCCGTCTCCTTCAAGTTTCCGGATATTGAACGAGACATACAAATCGCCTGTTGCATCTTCTGATACGTCTGGAATCAAGTCGATCCCACCTTCTTCTGAAGTGACGCGGAGTGTATCCCCGACGAGTGCGGCCTCAACATCTTCGGTCGTGAAATCGATGGACTGAGCTGGAGTCGGTGTGTCACTTCCGTCTTCTAAAATGACGCCCGAGAGCATCGCCTGCTCACGCGTCAACATCGAGGCGTCTTCAAGGTCGGCTTGACGATACGTGGACGTCGTCGTCCGGACGAACGGGAGCCGTGTCTCGCTCTCGTAGACAGCGTACCGCTCCGTCTCGGCGAGCAAGTCGAAACCGAAAGGAACTTCGCTCGACACGTTTTGGTTGCGCATCCAGTACGGGCTCGACAACAAGTGGTGCAAGTTCGCGCGATTGCCGAGCGTGCCGTAACGGCTCACGCTTTCCCGTAACATATCGATTTCAAGGTCACGCCAATAGAACGTCAGCAAATTCCCGTTCAAAATACTCGAGTATAGACTCGTCCCGAGGAAAGACTGGACGATTGGCGTATTGTTGCGCAAGTGGACCATCCAGTCGAGCCGCTCGAGCGGTCCAGCTTCTTCTTGTACGATGTCAATCAATTCTCGCTGTTCTGGACTGTCATAACGTGAGCTGTTCACGAACGCCTCGTTCGTATTGACGATGGACTTGTCGTGAAGGATGAGCTTCGTATAGCCGTTGAAGACGATGAGACAAGACGCGATCAGAACGTAAGGTGCGAGTGCCGGTTTCCACCAGAGCGACGCCACGGTGGCGAGCATCAAGAAGAAGATGACAAGCCCGACCGGCCACGACACGACGTTCCCGAATAGGCCGAACAGGAGATATAGCGCGACAGTACCGGCAGTGGCGATGAGAAACGCGCGCGTCTCGAACCGCCACTGCGACAACCCGACCGCGACCGCACCGCCCATCGTGAAGCTCGCGAGATACTCCCACCGGAACTGCGGGGCCGAGAACCCGTTAAAGAAACTGCCGACGTGCGGGCTGAAATGGAGCACGACGAACAAGAGGCTCATCGACGCGAATAGCCGGAACGCGGTATGGCGGTAGAGCGGACGATAGAGTGCGAGCAGCACGAAAACTGCTGGAATGATTAAAATGGTGCTATCGTATAACACGTTATCGGGGCGAAGCCACGGGATGTCATGGGCGAGTGACGGTCGCTCGTTCTGTAGAAAGCCGTATGTCGCCGGTACGAACGCGAACGCGCTCAACAAGAGCGCGAGCACGCCAGACCCGCTATAGAGCATCCATTGGTGCCGACGTCTGAGCCGATCTTCCGGGAAGCGGATGAACTGGCGGAACAAGACGTAGACGAGGACGAACACCAAATTGATGTAGGCGAAGTAGAAGTTGTTGACGAGCATTAGGGCGCTGACGGCGATGAACAGGTCCGCCCGACCGAGCCGGATGATTCGTTCGAGCCCGATCACGAGGAGCGGCACCCATAAAAAGGCGTCCGCGAAAAACTCCCAAAACGTGACGTGCCGGATGTACATGACCGACACACCGTACACGACGGCACCGGCAAAGGCGTAAAGCGTCTGGACGTGAAAGAGTCGATACGCGTACGTCGTCAAGACGAAGACGACGGCTAGACGGACGATGCTGACGACGAGCGCGAGCTGTAACCAAAGCTCGAGGTCCGGCGT
The DNA here is from genome assembly GCF_000696055.1 of Exiguobacterium sp. AB2. Taxonomy (NCBI): domain Bacteria; kingdom Bacillati; phylum Bacillota; class Bacilli; order Caryophanales; genus Exiguobacterium; species Exiguobacterium sp. AB2. Next base: position 45,161 of record NZ_JNAA01000067.1, on the reverse strand, counting down.
GACGAGACCGAGCACGTCGAACAACGAGACGACGGCGACGGTGAGCCAAAAGACGACCGACGTCGCGTAATAGTAGGCGAGCTGGGTGATGACCCCGCCGCCAAAGCCGAAGTCTTCCGCATAGACGAGGTTGCCTTTATGGAACGTCTCGTACAAGAAATGTTTGAACGGGACCATCTGCGACAATCCGTCGTTCGGTCCGGCGATGTAGCCGCCTTGCGATTGATAGTAGATGAAGAACGCATGGGCGACGATTGACACGAGAAACGCAGAGACGATTAGAATGACGTTCTTCATACGGTCGACTGCTCGCGTTTCAAAATTTTACTCGTAACGATGAACGTCGCCGGTACGGCGATGAAGATAGCGAACAGCGGTGCGATCGATGTCGAGACACCGAGCTGTTCGACGAGTAGATAAATACAGACGGTCGTGACCGTGAAGTTGACGACTTGCGTCAACGGGAACTGCAAAAATTTCCGTAACGTCGGTTTGACTTTGAACGTGAAATAACTGTTCAAAAAGAAAGAGGCGACCATGCTGAGCGTGAACGCCACCACATGAGAGACCCCGTAGCCGACTTTCCATACGTGATGAAACAACATGTACACCAAATAGTAATTGAGGGTGTTAATTCCCCCGATGACGATGAATTTTATAAACTCTGCCTTTCGCTTGTTCATTCACACTCTTCCTTTGCATATTAGTCTCTTGAATCAAATAAGCAGGACGCTGTTTCGTCTCGAAATAGATGCGTCCGACGTATTCGCCGATAATCCCGAGGCTGACGAGCTGAATGCCACCTAGTAACAGAATCGCCGAGATGAGCGTGAAGTAACCGGGTGTCTCGACACCGTCTTGGATGATGCCGAACAGCGTGAACAAGATATAGAGCATCGATAGCATTAAGATTGAGACGCCCGTGTAAAAACAGAACCGGAGCGGTTTTGAGTTAAAGGAAATCAAACCGTCGATCCCGTAATTGAACAGCTGATTGAACGACCATTTCGTCTCGCCGTTTTGGCGTAAGACGTTCTCATATGTGACAATTTTTTGTTCCATCCCGATCCAAGAGAACAATCCTTTCGAGAAACGGTGATTCTCGTTCATGCGTAACAAGGCGTCGATTGCCTCGCGGCTGAGTAGGCGAAAATCACCGACCCCGTCCTCGAGCTCGACATCGACGATTTTATTGATGAGTTTGTAATACGTCTGCGAGGCGAACTTTCGAAGCCCGCTCTCACCGGTCCGGTCGCGCTTGGCGATGACTTGGTCGTATCCTTCTTCGTAACCCGCAATCATTTGAGGAATGAGGGCGGGAGGATGTTGCAAGTCGGTATCCATTAAAATGGCGGCGTCCCCGGTCACGTGTTGCAGACCAGCGAGGATAGCCGCTTCTTTTCCGAAGTTTCGTGAGAAGGAGACGTATCGGACTTCAGGGTGCCGGTTCGCCAACCGTTTGATGGCGTCTAGCGTATCGTCTGAACTTGCGTCGTTAATGAATACAATTTCATAGTCGTACGGACTCCCCTCGAATTGCTCGCGGATGGCTTCAAAGATGAGTGGAATGTTTTTTTCTTCGTTATAGGCGGGGAGAATAAATGAGATGACGTTCATAAAAAACACTCCTTTCTACACAGTTTGCGTAGTACCTCTCTTCCCGCTAAGTCGACAACTCAAGCATCGTCCCACAGTTTCCCACAAAAAACATCCATCCGCGAGGGATGGATGTCAGATTAATCGAGGGCGCGCAACAAGGCGCGGACGGGGCTGCCATCCCCTTTTACGATCGGGAGCGGGACGGCGTTCAGTTCATAATCGCCCGGTGCGATATGGTTGAGGACGAGTCCTTCGAGAATATGGACCCCGTTACGGGCGAGCGCGTGATGGGCCGCCATTTCTTTACTGTCGATCGCATCGACCGACGGTAAATCGAGACCGATCAAGTAAATCCCGAATTCGCCGAGCCGGTCGGCAAGCGACGGCGTCAGTTCCGGGATGCGTTCCGGGAACACGAGTTTATCTGGCCAACCGTCTGTTTTAATAATGAGGCGTTCGACACCGGTCAAGTCAAAGCCGTCCAAGTCACTCGCCTCAATTCGCTCGTGTCCAGGCAGATGGATGACCCGGGCCGGCCCGATATAAAGTCCGGGATCGAGGTCGATGACGCGTTTTCCGGCGTCATCAAAGTGGAACGGTGCGTCGATGTGAGTGCCGGTGTGAAGGCTCATCGTCACTTTGCCGACGTTGACCGAGCCACTGTCGGCCATCGGCCAAGCGATGTCATAACGGAACGGGGTGTCCCCGGGCCACGTCGTCGTCGTATCTTCGAGCGGTTGCGATACATCAATCCAACTCATGCTGTTGCCTCCTCATAATTTCGTCCGGACGGTCCAGAGTTCCGGGAAGAACCGGTGATCGAGGACACGTCGCAAATAGTTGACGCCAGAAGAGCCGCCCGTGCCCATCTTTTGACCGATAATCCGCTCGACCGTACTCATATGGTTAAAGCGCCACATCTGTTGTTGGCTGCCGATGTCGAGCAGTTTCTCCCCGAGCTCGTACAAGTCCCAGTACGTGTCGACGTCCCGATACACCTCGACCCATGCCGCTTCGACGCTCTCGTTCCATTCCCAATCCGTCGTCACGTCACGATTGAGGACGGCTTGGTCGATGGCCAAGCCGCGACGATGCATCTCACGCACCGTCACGTCATAAATACTCGGGGCGTGAAGCGACGCCTCTAAAAGCGGATACAACGCCTCGTCATGGGCGTAGACGCTGAGCGTGCGGGCATTCTTGAATCCGAGTGCGAACTCGATTTGCCGGTTTTGATATGACTGGAAACCGGACGAAGAACCGAGCTTGTCCCGAAACTCGAGATACTCGGCCGGTGTGAGCGTGGCGAGCACGCTCCATGACTGGATGAGTTGTTGTTGAATCTTTGATACGCGGGCGAGCATCTTGAACGAGCGTTCGAGCTCTTCGTTCGCGATGGCCGTCGTCGCAGCCGTCAACTCGTGCAAAATCAGTTTCATCCATAGTTCGCTCGTCTGGTGGATGATGATGAAGAGCATCTCGTCATGGTGGTCCGATAGACGGTGCTGACTCGATAGAATCGGATCGAGCTGCAAATAGTCTCCATAAGACATGTCCTTAGAAAAGTCAGTTTGAATCGTCTGTTCGACGTTATGTTCAATGCGTTCACTCATCTTGTTTCCTCCTCACGCCACGACTTCGCGAACGTTCACAAACGCTTCATACTCTTTGTCATCCATGATCGTCTTCAAGATTTGAACGACGTCATATACGTCCGTGAACGTATTATATAAGGCGACCGGTGCGAGCCGGATGATATTTGGGGCCCGGAAGTCCGGGATGACCCGGTGTTGTTTGAGCGCCTTGCAGATGCGGGCCGCCTCCGGATGCTCGAGACTGAGGTGGGCGCCGCGGGCTGCTTCGTCACGCGGGCTGCCGAGCACGAACCCGTAAGGTGCGAGTACGGTCTCGACGAGATCCATCAGATACGTCGTCAAGGCGAGTGATTTTTCACGAATCGCCTCCATCCCGACTTCGTTGAACATCTCGAGCGCCCCGAGTTGAGGAGCGAGGCTCAAAACGTGTGGTGTCCCGATTTGAAACGCTCCGGCATGGTCGGCCGGCGTCATCGTGTGGTCCATATCGAACTGCTTGTCTTTACGCGAACCGAACCAGCCTGCGAGGCCGGGTGTCGTCCCGAAGTGGCGCTCGTGGACGAATAAGCCGCCGACGCTCCCTGGGCCGCCGTTCAAGTGTTTATAGTTGCACCAGTACGCAAAGTCGACCCCCCAATCGTGGAAGGCGTGCGGGATGGCCCCGACGGAATGACAGGCGTCGAAGCCGATTAAGATATCGCGTTCATGGGCCGCTTTGGCGAGACGGGCCATATCTAAAATTTGTCCGCTCCGATAGAGCACCGTCGGCAAGACGATGAGGGCGATCTCATCCGTCATCGCGGCGATGATGTCGTCTTCACGCAAATAACGGCCGTCCGGACTCTCGACTTGAACGAGGTGGTCCTCTGGGTTTAATCCGCGCAATTCAAGTTGACTCTTCAGCGCATAGATGTCCGATGGGAACGTGAGTGTATCCGCTAAAATCTTTGTTTTCTTACCTTCTGGCTTATAGAACGAGGCGACGAGCTGATGCAAGTTGACCGTCGTCGATCCCGTCACCATGACTTCTTCCGCACGTGCCCCGATGAGCGGTGCGTTCAAACCGGCGAGTTCTTCCGATAAGTTGAACCACGGATGACGTCCCGACATCCACCCGTCAATCCCGAGCTCTTTCCAGTCTTGAAGCGACTCGAGAAGCGTCTGCTCGGCCCGTTTCGATAACAGCCCGAGCGAGTTCCCGTCCATATAAATCCCGTCTTGCGGCAAATAAAACTCTTCCCGATAGTGTGCCAGAGCATCGCTTTTGTCGAGCGTCTCGGCGTATGACCGTGTGAAATCTTGTAGCATACTCATCCCCCTAAAATTCGTCATGCAATTCTGACAAAAGCGTAGCAATCGACGTCAACCGTGTCAACTGAGTGGAGACGATCGACTAAAAAGAACCGCCCTAGTAAAAGGCGGCTCTTGTGACATCATTTGATTTTCTTCATGTTTTCTTTTCGCAACAGGCTGAACAACGTGTACACCATCAGAATGAGGATGACGGTGAACGGCAACGCCGAAATGAGAGAGGCGGTCTGTAATCCTTCGAGGCCGCTTGCGATGAGCAGGACGGCCGCGATGCCGCCGAGCAATACACCCCAGACGATGCGAACGGCGAGAGGCGGGTTCAAGCTGCCATTCGTCGTCATACTGCTGATGATATACGTCGCTGAGTCGGCGGACGTGATTAAAAATGTCAATATGAGCAGGATGGATAAGACGGACAAAAGGAACGGCAACGGCAACTCGGCGAACGTGACGAACAAGGCGCTCGTGACGTCCGCATCGACCGCTTGAGCAATCGACGTCCCCTCGAACAAATCAAGGTGGAGCGCCGTCCCGCCGAATACCGCAATCCATAGAAGCGCAATGGCCGGAGGCACGACGAGAACACCGACGATGAACTCACGGATGGTGCGACCACGCGAGACGCGGGCGACGAACGCTCCGACGAACGGTGACCAGGCGATGGCCCACGCCCAGTAGAAAATCGTCCAGTCCCGGACCCACGTTCCTTGTTGATAAGGTTGGAGCCGGAGGCTGTAGCGGATAAAGTTTTGCAAATAATCACCGAATCCGAGCGTGAACGTCTCGAGGATGAAGACGGTCGGACCGGCAAAGAAGACGAACATCATTAGGACGAGCGCCGTCGCTAAGTTCACGTTACTGAGCCATTTGATACCGCGGTCAAGGCCGGTCGTCGTCGACGTCAAGAACAGGGCGGTCAGGACGACGATGATCAATACTTGAACGAGCGCCGTATTCGGTAAACTGAAGACGCTGTTCAGCCCACCGTTGATTTTGCAGTACCCCTAAACCGAGCGATGTGGCGACGCCCATGACCGTCGCGATGACAGCAAAGATGTCAATCGTCTGATTGAGCGGCCGCGTATACGAGCGGTCTTTCAAAAGAGGAGACAAACTCGTCGAGATGAGGCCATCCGCGTTTCTCCGGAACTGGAAATAAGCGATGATCAGACCGACGATGGCGAACACGGACCATTGGCTCACTCCCCAGTGGAAGAACGAGTTGGCCATGGCGAGACGGGCGCTTTCGACCGTCAACGCTTGGGTGTCCGCATAAGGTGGTGTGAAGAAGTGGCTCATCGGCTCGGCGACGCCCCAGAAGACGAGCCCGACGCCGAAGCCGGCCGAGAACAGCATCCCGATCCAAGTGAAGAACGGATACTGTGGCCGGTCGCTGTCCGCACCGAGACGGATTTTTCCATATTTACTGAACGCGAGGAAGACGAGAAAGAGGACGAAGAAAAAGACGGCCATCAAGTAAAACCAGCCGAACGACTGCGTCGTGAAACTGAAGATGTTGCCGGCGATTTCCGCGAACAACGTCGGGCGTACGGCCCCGAACAATACGAGCAAGGCGATCACGCTTGCCGAGATATAAAACACACGGTTCAACCGTAGCTTATTCGATGAATGATTCATAAAATCTCCTTCCTAAATGAATACGACTATGTAGGCCTCATTATTATTCCCTAAAAGTAATGTCAGAAAACGAGATTTTCATCGATTGTGCAATCTGGACGTTGAGCGACGACAAATGAGGGAATGATAAAGAAGAAGACTGTATTAAGAGGAGGGACCGATATGAAGTTAATTGCGATTGATTTGGATGGGACGTTATTGTCGCGAAAAGGCATCATCACGGAAGCAAACCAGGAGGCGATTCGACGGCGGCAAGCGCAAGGCGATTTAGTCGCCATCTCGTCGGGACGCTCGATTCATGATATCGAAGAAATCTTAAAACGGAGCAATTTGACGTGCCCGATTTTATCCGGGAATGGGGCGATCGCCTTTTATGAAAATGAACGCATTTACTATCACTCGCTCCCGAAACATGTCGTCCAAGAGCTATGGGACATCGCCCACGAGCACGACACGTACGTGGAGTTTTATACGAATACCGGTGTGAAAGTGCTGCGTTCGGGGACGCATTTATTGAAAGGGGAGCTTGACGAGGTGCTCCCGCACGATCAATCATTCACGCGGGAATGGGGAGAGCGGGAAATCGAGATTCAAAACGAACAGTTCGGTTTGATGTACGTCGATGTGATCGAGGACATCGATTTTGAGGCGGATGAAGTGTATAAAGTGTTCATCTACTCGTTCGATCGTCGTAAACTCCACAAACTTCGGAAATTATACGAGCCGCGGACCGATATTTTGATTACGACAGCCGGGTGGACGAAAATTGAGATCGGTCATCCGAAAGCGAGTAAAGGGATGGCCCTTGAACAGTTGGCAGAACATCATCATATCGCAAAACAACATATCGTGGCCATCGGCGATAATTTGAACGACGTCTCGATGTTCGAGGTGGCGGAGACGTGCATCGCGATGGGAAATGCTGTGGATGCGTTAAAAGACATTAGTACGCACATCACAAAAGACGCCGAAGAAGACGGCGTCGCGTATGCGCTCGAGCATTACATTTAAAAGATTTGGAGAAATGGTGAACACGGATTCGAAGCTTTCAAAAACGGCTATTGTATTACTGTAGTCCTCGTTCATCAAGGAAGTCGAAAGGGGACGACAGATGAATCATCGCTTGAGACGTTTGACTAGGCATGAACCGGTCAAACGACAGACAGCCTGTTCGGACAACCGGTCATCGAACCGTTCCCTGTCGCTACCTGTCGCCGACCTTACGCGATGTGAGGGGCAGACGAAAAGGATTCTTGGGGACACGAGTAGGGTGGTTGGGGGTGTCTCCTCGGGCGGAGGTGGGCCGGATGGGATTCGTGACAGATTTCGTTCACACAGGTCGAACTGACGATTGATTGGCAACCGGAAGCCGTGCTTCTGTATGTGCCGCCTTGTCAGGAAGACGAACGATTGCTCGGAAATCGTTGCATGAATCGCATCGCTTTCTAGCACGACGTAACACTTATGGGACGGTCGATCAACTTGATCGGGTGGAAGTCCAACCGACTAGAAACGCTCACCGTAAGCGCCACGACTGTGGCGCTTTTTCATTGCGTGAACGTGGAGACACGTAACGGGGAAGCACCAGCCGCCGCTTTATACTCGATGCGGTGACCGTCGACCGCCTTCGTCACACGGAACGAATAGTCGGCATCCGGTTCGTCACGGAACGTGACGTCATAGACGTAACCACTAAGGCCGAGTGCTCCGTCAAGCGAGTAAGTCTGTTCCGGAATGTTATAATGAGTGGCAAGATATGATTCCAAAGCGTGTTCTCGTTCTTTGATTTCTGCGTCATAACGTACGTATAAAAAAGCAGCGAGGGCGATGGTGACGAATAAGGTAGAACGGACAAGGCTGTTCCAATTACGACGTGGCATTGGCGAGTCTCCTTTCTTGAGATAGAATTAGATGATATTTTACGGAAAATTCAGACAAATTACAAGCGATTTTTACGGGAGGTGACAAAATGCCGAAAATCTATTGGCTCGGGACGTTCGCGAGCGGTCTGCTCCTCCTCTCCATTGGGGAGGGGGCAGCAGTGCCGCGGGTCCTACCCTACGTTTTGATCGCGGTCGGGATAATCGGATTTCTCACGCAATCATGGTACGAACAGAAACGACGCCGCTAAGCCCGGCGTCGTTTGTTTTTACATAAATTCAAGTAATTCTAAGACCAATGAATCAATTTCAGTTTGCAAGGCGTCGCTTTGTCGTTGCAACGTCATCAATCGTTCCAAATCGTTCGTGTCATTCATTTCAAGAACGAGCGACTGATGGAGCGCCTCGAGCTCGGCCAAACGCGCTTCTCCGCGCGAGACGTCTGTTGAAGGTGTCGCCACTTTTTGCTTCGGAGGTGCTTTTGGTTTTGGCATCGGCATCACCGTCTCGATTGCCTCGCGTCGCTTCTCGAGCGTGTACGTCACGTTTCCCGGGAAACGCGTCGTCGTCCCGTCGAGCCAGTACGTGATTGGGAACAATTTATTCAAGAAGTAGCGATCATGCGATACGGCGACGAGTGTCCCGTTAAAACGGTCGAGCGCCTCTTCGAGTGCCTCACGTGCTTCGATATCCAAATGGTTCGTCGGTTCGTCGAGGACGAGCACGTTCATCTCTTCATGCATCAAGATGGCAATCATGAGCCGCATCTTCTCGCCGCCGCTCAAATCCTTGACCGGCTTGAACACGCTTGCGCCGTAGAAGAGGAATTGGGCGAGGAGTTGTCGCGCTTTGCCTTCGTCGACGGGAATCCGGTCGCGAAACGCCTCGATGAGCCGATGCGTGTCATCGAAGTCGACGTGCTGGGATAAATAACCGATTTTGGACCGTTCCGCTCGCCGCACTTCGCCTGAGGTCGGTTCAATGTGGCCGAGCAACACGTTCAAGAGCGTGGACTTCCCGCTCCCGTTCGGGCCGACGATGGCGATGCGTTCACCATGGCCCGCGTAGAACGAGACGTGTTCGAAGACGGTCTGGTCGAAACGGACCGTCACATCGGTCGCCTCGAAGACGTCACGTCCGGTCCGGCCATGCGCCATGAACTGGATGTCAGGCTGAATGGATTCGAGTTGTGGCCGTTTGATCGTCTCGATTCGGGCGAGCGCTTTCTCCATCGACTTGGCCCGACGGTAAAATTTCTCGTTCGGGGGGTGTCCTTCGTTCGCCCACTGGCGAAGCTGACGAATCGTCTCTTTCATTTTCTTGATTTTCTTCTGTTGCTCCGTGTAGGCGTGAAATTGGTCGAGCAGTCGTTTCTCTTTTTGGGCGATGAACACGCTGTAATTGCCGTCAAAACTCATCAATTCACCATCCTCACATTCGATGATGCGGGTGGCGACGGCATCCAAAAACACACGGTCGTGCGAGACGAGAAGGAGCGTGGACGGACTGTCTGAAAGAAACGTCTCAAGCCAAGCCATCGCCTCTAAATCGAGGTGGTTCGTCGGCTCGTCCAAGATGAGCAGGTCCGGTTCCTGAAGTAACGCCAAGCCGAGTCCGATTTTCGTCCGTTCGCCGCCGCTAAGTGTGTCGAACGGCCGGTCGACGAAGCGGTCAAGCCTGAGTCCGTCAATCATCGCATTCACTTTCGAATCGATGGTATAGCCGCCGTTGTTCTCGAAACGGGTCTGCAAGGCGCCGTACGTCTCGAGTAGCACGTCGATGTCGTCACTTGAAGCCATATTTGCTTCAAGCTGTCGCATCTCGTCGCCGAGTCGCGTCAATTCGGCGAATGCGGTATAGAGCACGTCTCGACCGGTCTTGTCGGGATGGGACGGGATTTGGGCCAAATAGCCAATCATCAACCGCTGTTTCCGGTAAATCGTTCCGCCATCCGGTGTTTCAGTGCCGACGATCAGACGCAGAAGTGTCGTCTTGCCGCTCCCGTTCCGTCCGACGAGCCCGATTCGTTCGCCGGCGTTCACATGAAGATTGGCATCGATTAAGACGGCATGGCCGCCGTATTGCTTTTGGATGTTTTGTAATTCGATTAACATAAATCGTTCCTCCTAAAGTAGAGGCCTATCAAAAAAGCCGAGCGCAAAGAAGCGCTCGGCAAGAGGGAGAGGCGCTTTGTCGTATTTCAACAATGTCTAAAAAAGGACAGACGGGTCCTGTGATTACGCGACATCGTGAAAAATCGCACGCAAAATGTACAAATGTTCTGTTGACCAATGCGTACGTCCGACAAAGTTCACCTTTCTCCCTCCCTTCAATCATCGTTATCCTCAGTGTAAGCGATTTCTTCATATCGGACAACTAGAAAACAGGAATATGATCAAGCGGTGTCGTATTGTTTAGGCATCAGGAGAGGAGGGACACGATGCGTAAAGAGTGGCTCGGTGCCATCAGTTTGACACTCGCCGCAAGTATTTGGGGGGGCATGTACGTCGTCAGTAAATATGCGCTCGGCTTTATCGAGCCGTTCACGCTCATTTGGATGCGCTACTTCGTGGCCTTCATCGTGTTGATGTGCGCGTGGTGGCTGTTCGGAAGAGAACGGATCGGGCGTGGTGATTGGAAATGGATCGCGCTCGTCGGAGTCATCGGCTATGTCGCCTCGATTTCGTTTCAGTTCATCGGGACGAAACTGTCGGACGCGCATACGGGATCGCTCGTCACGGCTGCGACGCCCGCGTTCATGGTGCTGTTTGCCCGTGTGATTTTGAAAGAGAAGTTGACACCGGTGAAAGTCGGATCGCTCCTCTTGGCGACAGTCGGGGTCATTATCGTCGTCGGCTGGCACGTCGAGGGGACGTATTTTATCGGTAGCTTGATTTTGGTCGGGGCGGCCATCACGTGGGCGCTCATGTCAATCTACGTCAAAATCGCGTCGGCGACACTGTCGTCTCTGACGATTACGACGTTTGCGATTGGCATCGCGTTCGTGTTGATGACGCCGCTCATGGGCATGGAAGTCATCGATCATGGGTTGCCGACGATGACGGGGGCTCTTTGGCTCAGTGTGCTCTATGTCGGGATCGTCTCGACGGCCGGGGCGTTCTTCTTTTGGAACAAAGGGATCGAACTCATGGACGCAAGCGTCGGTTCGCTCTTTTTCTTCTTTCAACCGCTCGTCGGCGGCTATCTCGGCTGGCTCGTCTTGAATGAACAACTCGATCGCAATTTCTTCATCGGCGCCGCCTGTATCGTGACGGCCGTGACGTGGTCGACTCTCGTCGAGCGTCGACAAAAACGCGCCATTAGCCAAATTGAACCGGATAAACGACACATCCAATGACAAACGGGACCTGTCGGCCAGGTCCCGTTTGTCATGGATTCAGCGTTTGAATAAGTCGGTGACGAGCTGTTGCGTCAGAAGCGCTTCGCGGCCGTCGGTCAAAATCGGGGTATCCTCGGACAACGCCTCGATGAAGTGGTCGATGGCGCCTTGGAAGCCGCGCTGGGTGAGGAGCGTGTCCCACGACCCGAACGTCTCGGTCGTCTGGGTCCCGTTCGTGAAGCGGTTCAACGTGACCATCTCGTCGACGGTGAACCGGACGTTTGCGGCGACGGCGCTCAATCCTTCATGGTTTGCTCCAGCGTGTCGATGCATCGCCGTCGTATGTAGGCCGTGGTCGTCTCGCCAGACGTGTCGCGCCACGTGCAGTTCGTTCGCTTCGGTCGTCTCGATGTGTCCCGTCACGAGGCGCAGGTCACCTGTTGAGAAGTATCGAAGCGTGTCGACGACGTGCAAATAATCATCGAGTAGCGTGAACGTATAGTCGCGTCCAATCCCGTTTCCCCGATGTTTGACAAAGTCGAGCAAATCGAACGGCCCTGCATCCCGGACTTGCTGATACATCGGGGCGAAACGACGATTGAACCCGACCATCAGTTTGCGATCGTTTCGTTCGGCCAGCTCGACGAGTCGCTCGGCTTGGTCCATCGTCGCGGCGAGCGGTTTATCGACGTATACATCGACGCCTCGGGCGAGTAAATAAGAGACGACGTCATAATGTGTCTCGGTCGAACTGTGGACGAACGCCGCATCGACGGACGTTGCGAGTTCGGGCAGTCCCACGAACGACTCCATCCGATAAGCCCGGCAAATCGCCTCCCGCTTCGCGACGGTCGGTGAGAACGCGCCGATCAGTTCAAAGCTTGTGCTGTTCGTTAAAATCGGCAAGTATGCTTTTTTGGCGATGCCGCCGAGACCGACGACCCCGATTTTCGGTTTTCGCATCCAATCACTCCTTTGTCTCATCATAACGAAAAAACAGACCGAAAGACATCCACGCCTGATGCGTTTTTGTCCCCGGTCTGTACATTAGAGGCTCGCGAGTAAGACAATCTCTCCTTCAGGCGTCGTGTTGCCGCGCTCCGGTTCTTTCGTCACGGCGACCGTGTCCCAATCCATCTCGGCCTCCGTCGCATCAAGCGTATAGATGACGGTGCCGTTGCCTTTGTCATCGGTGACGAACGCTCCGGTCGGAATCGGGGAGTCGTCTTTTATGAGCCATACTTGGTACACTTCGTTCGCCTCGAGCGGAGTGAGCCCGTTCGTTTGAACGATCAGCTGTCGCGTCCCGTCTTGTTCGGCGAGATAGGCCACACCGTCGGCTTCCCCGTCGAGTGGGACGGTCTCGGTCAAGGCGATTCCGCTCGGTTCAGTCTGATTGAGCAACAAGTACCCGTTCCCGATTAGCGATAACAGTAAGGCAGCGGCGAGGGCGAACGCGACCCACGGTGCTTTCCGCCTTTCTTTCGGTGCGGTGAACGGCGTTACCGGTGCCGGTTTGTCTGTCTTCGAATCGACCGCTTTCGATATCTCGTCTTCGGCGAAGACGTGATTTAAGATTCGAGCCTTCATCCCGCTTGGCGGCTCTGCTGGTTCGGAGAGGAACGCGACGCCGCCGACGAGAGCCTCGAGTTGTTCGAGTTCTTGTTGGCACGTCTCACAAGTCGCGAGGTGTGCCTCGAACCGGATTCGTTCATCTTCTGTCAAATGTCGGTTAAAGTAATCAATCAATTGGTCACAAGCGTTCATCGTTCCACCTCCTTATCGATTAAATCTGGGGATAGTCGTCTTCGTAACTGCTTCAACGCCAACCGAATCCTTCCTTTCACGGTGCCGAGCGGGATACCGCACGCATCCGCAATCTTTTGCTGGCTAAGTCCTTGGAAATACATGAGGCGGACGACTTGATGTTGCTCGGCCGGAAGTTCGGCCATCGCCGTCTCGATTTGCGTCCGTTCTTCTTGCCACTCGACCTCACGCTCGACCGAACGTTCGGTCGAAGGAATCGTCTCGGCGTAAGATTCGTCGAGCTGGAGGTCCGGCTTTCGTCTTCGAATCAAGTCGATGGCGACGTTTCGTCCCATCGTGAAAAGCCAAGAACGGAACTGGCCTTTGGTCTCGTCATAGACACCGACGCCGCGCCACAGCTTGATGAACACTTCTTGCATCGCTTCCTCGGCGAGGTCGCGGTCCTGTGTCAATTGCATCAGGAACGCATACAGGATTCGTTCGTAACGATCATATAACGTTTCGAGCGCTTGTTTGTCTTTTTGCCTGACACGCTCATACAGTTCGTAATCAGTCATCGCGTTCTCCTTTATAAAAGGGATGTCCCTTGTAGTTATCTAACGGATCAAACGGTGAAATGGATGTCTTTTTCGGGTGACAAATTCGTGAACAGTTTGTTATGTAACCGACGCGTTCAACGGGAACACGTCGTAGCCTCACCTAGATGCTTGTACAGAAACGCTTGGATGTGGCTGAGAAGCATATAGGCGAACAAGCTGAATAAACATGCCGTGCCGAGACCCGCTGCGAGCGCGGGCCCGTTCGAAAGCCATTGCTGCCAAAACGAGGAGGTCCGGATTCCGAGAAAAAAGGCGAAGACGAGCCCGAACCCGATCATGATTCCGCTATACTGACAGTAGTAACGGCTTACCCAATTTTTCACGTCGCTCATTCCTTTCGTACTTTTACTATACGAGATGGGGTATGGCGACACAAGGAGGAGGATTACGAATGAGACGATTTACCGGAGAAGGGCGGACGCTCGTCTGTTTCGATTTTGACGAGACGTACTTCCCCCATGCGTGCACGGAAGAACAATTAGCCGACGTCCGTCGACTCGAAGATTTTTTAGAACAACACGCGGAACGGTTCTCGACGATGTGGGTCACCGGCAGTTCGTTCGCCGACTTGGCGGAAAAGACGATGCGCGCCTCGATGCGCTATTGGCCGCATCGCATCGCTTCAAGCCTCGGGACGGAGCTGTATCGCGTCAATGCCAGTGGGACGCTGAAACGAGATGACGCGTTCAGCCAACTGTTCCCGGACGACTTCTCGGACCGGGTCGGACGTGTCGTCGACATGATGCGATCCGAAGCCATCGTGCTCGAAGCACAACCCGGGGACGGGACGAACGTGTGGATGCAGAACTATTATTACCACGATCATCAAGAGGCTGCATTCGAGCGAATTCGGGAAGCGACGAGGACGGTAGGTATCGCGGTGAACATCAGCCGGTGCAATCCGCTCGCGGGCGATCCGGACGGGTCGTACGACATCGATTTTATCCCTGAAGGTGCTGGAAAGACGGCAGCGGTCGAGTATGTATGTGACCGGTTCTCGTTTCGCGCCGAAGACGCCTACGCGTTCGGGGACAGCGGCAACGATCTCGGGATGTTGAAGCGGGTCGGCAACGGATACGTCCTCGGGAATGGGACTGAGCAGGCGAAGCGAGCTCATCAACGTATTACGAAAAAATCTTATGCGGCCGGGATTTTAGAAGTGTTAACACGTGAGTTCGATTGACGATCATGCGGTCTGTAGCAACTGGCGAGCAGCCGTCTCGGCCCGAGCAAACAGCCTGAGTCGGAGCGACGTGGTTTGGATATCAAATGTTTGAGGGGCGCGCCACAACTCATTGAACACCTCGAGCAGTGCGGCTTCGGCCAATTCGGCCCGGTTCGTCAAACGGAGTGCGGTGAGGTAGAGAACCCGCTCATATCGGTCGTAGAGGAGCTCGAACGCAGAGGTGTCTCATTGAATGATTCGTTCAAACAATTCGTGGTCGGATAAGAATGACATCGTGAACTCCTTTGAAGGCACATCATGGCCTGGAAATGGGCATAGCAATAATGGACCTATTCCCTGTCTCGAATCGACTGTAAACGATAACAACTCGATTTGAGCACATTCAAAAACCCGAACGCGCGATGCGATCGGGTATCGGTTCAAAATGAACGGTAGCAGTGTGGACACGTCTGGGTGTTGCTACCGGAACGCTTGAACGTTTTCTTGCAGTTCGGGCACGTGACGGTCTCACTGTCCGCCCCGAAAAGGCTGCCGCGATTATATAACACATTTTTTAAATTCGGTAACGCCTTGGCCGCAAACGTCATAGAGATGAATAAGACGAGCGCCAAGAGCGCGAGCATAACATACGTCGTCATCGACAACGCTCCTTTCGTATAAAACTGTTATTCCCAGCATACTCGAAAACATCAAAGTGCACACCTAAAACTAGAAATACGAACTTTTGTTCGGTATAATAGAAGTAAAGGAGGGAGAACAGATGAAGGATGAGTTGTTACGTGATATGCGTTTAGGTCGATTGGTAGAATTGATGTATGTCGATCGACATGGGGTGATTTCAAAGCGCCGAGTCAAATTGTTGAGGTTACAAGGCGAGCGAATCATTGCTTGGGATGTACGGAAACGGGCCCGTCGAACGTTTTACGTTGAACGCGTCCTCGCCTGTCTCCCGATTATTGAACGCGCTTATGGAAAAGAGGAGGAAATCGGATGACACCGCTCCCAAAATGTCCAGCGCCGGCAGAACGGGCGCTCGCTGCCGCTTACATTGACACGCTCGAACAACTCGCGACGTATTCGAAGACGGAAATCGCCGCGATGCATGGTATCGGCCCGAAAGTACTACAAGTGTTAGAGCGTGCGCTCGTCAAACAAGGACTTCAGTTTACCGATAGCGAATTAACCTCCTAGTCCCGTCATGGGCTAGGATTTTTTTAGTTTGACGTATGTTTTCATATGAAAAAGGGAAGTAATATATTTGTCATCTCCATTACGCCTAAAATCGAGTACCATGACGATAAGGTTTACGAACCTAGTGACACCCATGAGAAAGGAAGTACACAGCATGAGGACGAAACGTTTATCCGCCATTCTAGGAAATGAGATGGATGACATCGAATGTGATCCATGGGTGACCGGAATTGAAACGGATTCCAGGAAGGTCAGTCCAGGGAATTTATTTATTTGCATCCGCGGCTATACGGTGGATGGTCATGAATTCGCTGAAGATGCCGTCTCAAAAGGGGCGAGCGCCATCATCTCGGAATATCCGCTTGAACTTGATGTACCAAACATTGTCGTTGCTGACACGAAAAGGACCGCCGGCATCGTGGCGAGCGCGTTTTACGATCATCCGTCGCACCGGATGCGCATTTATGGCGTGACGGGAACGAACGGGAAGACGACAACAGCGACACTCACATACGATTTGTTTCGATTATCGGGACGACCGATCGGCATCGTCAGCACGATTGGGGCTCGCTATAAAGACCAAACGCTAGAAACACCGAATACGACACCGGAAGCCGTCGTCTTGCACCGACTCTTGGCCGAGATGGCAGATGCCGGGGTGACCGACTGTGTCGTCGAAGTATCCTCACATGCGATGATGGAAGGGCGCGTCGAAGGGGTCCACTTCCATGCGGCCGCGTTCACGAACCTGACGCACGATCACCTCGATTACCATCGTTCGATGGATGAATACGCGCGAGCGAAAGCCCGTTTGTTCGAGCAAGTCGAACAGACGAACGGTGACGCGATCATCTTAAATGCGGAAGACGAGGCGAGTGCGATTATGGCGTCGTTCGCTCCAACGAGACGCCGTGTCATGTACAGTACGCACACGAACGTACCGGCCGACATCCAAGTCATTTGGCTCGATGACACGGTGCGTGTCAAAGTGAACGCGATGACGATTGAAGTACCCGTTCAGTTCATGGGAGCGTTCAATGCGGCGAACTTGGCTGCTGCGATCGGGCTCGTCTCGACGTCTGAATTGATGCTCCGTTCCATCATTGCCAACGTGCCGGGGCTCACGCTTCCGAAAGGTCGTCTCGAGCGTCTCGACACGGAGGACGCAGAGATTTATATCGATTATGCACATACACCGGACGGGCTAGAAAAGTGTCTGTCGACGCTTCAAGCTGACGATTGCGAATTGGTCGTCGTCTTGAGTGCGGCCGGCGATCGCGACTCGACGAAACGGGCCGAGATGGGTCGGGTTGCGAGCCGTTACGCCGACCGCTTGATTGTGACCGTTCACGACGTGCGTTCAGAAAATCCTACGCAGATTATCGATGGCTTGCTCGAGGGGATTGATGCGGACACACCGCATGTGACGTTTGAGAATCGGTTAGACGCCCTTAAACATGCGGCGCTACAAGGACTCGACGGCAAACGAGTCGTCGTCGTCGGGAAAGGCCATGACCACATCGAACGTGTCGGGAAGCAATCGATTCCGTTCAACGAATCTGACATTTTGTTGGATGAACTGAAAAAATTGAAGGGCCAAGAACCGGCCGTTTGACGAAACGATGACGCTTGTCATCGTTTTTTAATGTGTAGAAACGATGAAAACAGGAAATACCTTTAACTGTAACGCAATTGAAGGAGGAGAATAGACATGTCAGTTTTGTACAAAGAGTTCACAAATGATGAAGAAGTCGTCACCGCCATTCAATCGATGAAAGCAAAAGGGGTCGACGAGTCGCACATTTACGTCATCACCCATGACGATGACCGGACCGATCGAGTCGCCGACAACGCGGACGCGAATACGGTATCGGCATCGGACGTCGGTCTCGGAACGGCAGCGAAAAACTTGTTCCGTAAAAAAGGGGACGAGTTACGTGCCCAGTTCGAGGAACTTGGTTTCTCAGCGACCGAGGCGGATAGCCTTGAGAAGAAGTTGGACCAAGGGAAAGTGATCGTCGTCGTCAAAGACGCGCCGAACGGCTTCACATTATAACCTTTCCTTGAAGCATACAGAGACAGGGCTGAATCCATCGATTCAGCCCTGTTTGGATTAGGTATGGGTGCGGACAACGGTCCGGCCGCTCAGTTCACCGCGCATCATAGCCTCGGCTTGGCGAGGGACGTTATGAAGCGGGATCTCGTGAATCATATGGTTGAGGACGTTCGAATCGAGTAGTTCATTCAATCGTTCCCACGCCTTCAAACGTCGTGCGATGGGTTGCATGACGGAATCAATACCGATTAATTTGACGCCTCGTAAAATGAACGGATAAACAGTGGTCGGAAGATCGGAACCGCCGACAAGCCCACACGCTGCGACTGCCCCTTCATAACGGACTTGACTCAAAATATTTGCAAGTGTGTTGCCACCAATCGAATCGATCGCCGCATCGAAACGTTGTCGAGCGAGAGGACGCGTCGGTCCTTCGAGCTCATGCCGGTCGATGACCGTGTCGACGCCAAGTTCATACAAGTAGGGAGAGTCTGTTTTTCCTGTCGATGCGATGACGTGATAGCCGAGTTTATGAAGTAAAACGATTGAAAAACTGCCAACTCCTCCAGTCGCACCTGTTACGAGTACTTCTTCTCCTGGTCGAACGCCGGCGGACTCGAGCGCATCGATTGAAAGCATCGCTGTCAGTCCAGGTGTCCCGATTGCGATGGCGTCGCGCATTTCCATACCTTTAGGCAGTTTGACCAGCCAATTTCCGGGAACTTGTGCAACTTGGCTGAAACCGCCGAAATGTCGTTCACCGATACCGAAACCGGTCGCGATGACCTCGTCGCCGGCTTTGAAATCGAGATGGTCGGATTCGATGACTTTTCCGACGAACTCACAGCCCGGGATGAACGGGAACTCGTTAATGATCGCCCCCGCTCCGGTCAGTCCGAGCGCATCTTTATAGTTGAGCGCGGAGTAATGGACTTCGACTAGTACGTTCCCATCTTCTTCTCGCGGTAGTGCGTCGCGTTTCACTTCGGTCACTTCGGCATGAAGCCGGTTTTCTTCTCTGTTTAAAACGAGCGCTTGAAACGTGTCATGCATCGTCATTTCCCCTTTCGAATCGTAAGGTTTCATCCTCTACTATGATTCCCGTTCGTAGAAAATATATACACAAATGTTTCGTTCTCACGTGGAGTGGAATGGTATAATGGAATAGATTCAACTAGAGTGAGGAGGAATGTAGCATGCGGCACGATGACTACGAGTTTGACGAAGAAGTAGAAGAAGGCGAACTGTTTAACGTATACGACATTCTACCGCCCGATGGTACGATTCTCGAGATGGCGACTGCCGAAGAGATGGTCCGAGCGGCGGAGCTTGAAGCGAAGCATCACGCGCTTCAACGCATCCAAGACTCAAACTTTCAGTTATCCGGCGTGACGTTCAAAGAGTTACTCACAGAATTCGAACGATATGAACAAGAATCGATGGAATTCTGGACGGGCGTATATAGCCGATTGCGCATTCCATGGGCATGGACGATTCGAATCGACGTGGCCAACGGTCCGATTCACGTCGTCAATGACCGTGATATTTTTATTGATGAAGAAGATTTTGAAGAATACGACTTCGACGATTTCATCGATGACGAAGACGAAGATTGAATCGAAAACGTCTTTCCCTCATTCAGTAGGGAAAGACGTTTTTTTCATGGAGCGGACGTCCGAGCGCATGCGCACGACTTCCGTCGCACCGAACCATAGTCCGACGCTCGAGAGGATGGACACGCCGCTCACCAACGCGCCGACGATAGCTGTGTCGCCAATCATCGTGGACGAGAGAACAAGGCTGAATAAGCCGAAAAACAATAACCCTCCTGCAATCGTCTTCATGACACCATCATCCTTTCTGCTTTTGTCTGACTTCAGTGTAGACGCTTAAGAACAGAAGGGGTGGGTGAATTTTGACCCGGGTTAAAAATTAGACGAGGTCGTAAATCGAATACGTCTTCCCGTTCTCAAACGGCGTATCAATCATATACTCGATCAAGACACGGGCCACGGTTTCCGGAGAACGGAGCCGGCCTTCCACGACGTATGCCTGAAACTGTTCGACATCTTGGAAAGCGTCTTTTGACGAGGCTCGAATCGTCGCTTGCATCGATGTGTCCATCACGCCCGGATTGAACAAGGCGGCCCGGTGGTGCGTGTCGGTCAGCTCGAGGGCGAGTGTCTCCGTGAAGTGATCGAGACCGGCTTTCGTCGCGCAATACGCGCTCCAACCAGAAATCGGCCGTTTGGCGGCGCCCGACGTCACGTGAATGAACGAGACCGGTAACGTATAACGGAGCACATGGTTGGCGAGGAGCATCGGTGCGAGCAAATTCGCTTGGACGTGTGACATCAATTGGTTGGAGTCTAACTGTCCGACCTGATGAATCGGGTCAATCAGCGCCGCGTTTTGAACGACGAGGAGCGAATCGGCGCGTTCGATGAGCGGACGCATTTGTTCGAGCGCGTGGAGTAGACTCACAGAATCGGAGAGGTCGACGCTCACATGGCGGAACGGGGCATCGCCTTGCGTGCGTGAGAAGTTGACGACCTCGTAATCCCGTTTCGATAGTTCTTCGGCAATGGCGCGGCCGAGGCCGCGTGAGGCACCGGTGACGATGGCAAGTTTCATCATTTTTCCTCCTATTCATGTATCGTTTTACGATAACCGTAAAACGGACGGAAGTTCAATTTCTCATAGTACGTCTGCGATGAGGCGCTCGCAAGCATCTCGAGGCGTGTCGTCGGATAGCGTGAATGCACGTACGCCAAAAGTTGCTCCCCGAGTCCGAGTCGACGATGTGAGGCGGCGACAAGCAGTTCACAGATGTACAGGCTCACGGCCGTGTCGGTCATCCCCCGGACGTACGCGACGATTAATCCGTCGACCTCGATGACATAGGCCACGTTTGAATGGTCCCAAGCCTGCCTCGTCTCATCCGAACGTACGACGAGCTGTGTCCAGCCTTCTGTCTCGTTTAATGTTTGGATTTGTTCAAAGTCCTTCTCAGTGTAGGGACGAATAAAGTAGCTCACTATAGAAACCTCCAAATGAACTGACGTGGCACATTGATGACAAGATCTTAAAAAATCATTCCCCTAAATAACGGAGGACGCAAGAGGCATAGGCGTGCTCCATGATACGATAGATGAAGATTTTTTAAGACAGGGGTGTACGTCGTGGTCGAGTTTATTTTAGGGATCCTTATCGGGTTAAGTGTAGCATTCATTGTCTATAAAATCCGTCGTCAAGTGAATCAGGCGGATGAACCGATAACCCGATTCACCGACCAGATGAAAGATGTCATCTACGTTTTTGACGTGAAACCGGTCTTTCGGTTTCGTTACATCAGTCCGTCACTTGATGACTATCTAGGAGAAGGGACGGTTGCGAAAAACTATGACGACCCGAATGACTGTTTTCATCGCATTCATCCAGATGATTATGAGCTACTTGTCCAGAAAGTGACAGGGCAGGTTAACTATGAAGAACCGATTTTGCAGCGGTGGCAAACGAATGATGGTCGTTATTTATGGTTTGAGGAGTATGCGACACCGATTTATGAAGGCGAGGAACTTGTCGCCGTGCAAGGCGTCATCCGGAATGTCGAGGCGGCCGTCACGGAACGAGAAGCACTCGTATATGAGAGTCGCCACGATAGTCTAACCGGCGTGTGGAATCGACGGGCGTTCGAAGAGACCGTCGATCGCTTACCCACTGCCTCATCATGCGGCGTCATTGTAATCGATTTAAACGATTTAAAGCAGGTCAATGATACGTACGGGCACTCCGCTGGCGATATGTTGCTCCAACGAGCGGCACACGTGTTGACACGAAAAAGTCCAAAAGTGTACCGGCTCGGTGGAGACGAGTTCGTCGTATTGATGACCGGTTCGGACCAGGAGTTGTCGGAACTTGTTACGGCCATTCATTTTGCTTTTGAAGAAGCGGGTATATCGGCTGCGGTCGGTTCTTCCTTTACAGAGGACCATACCGATTTCGTCGCCTTATACGATAAGGCGGATCAAGCCATGTATGAACGAAAACGCCGTATGAAACAAAACAACCTCACCGATCCATTAACGGATCGGTGAGGTTGTTGTTAACTACCGCTTGCTTCTTCTTCAGTCTCTTCACTCGTCCCAAGGTTGTTCAAATACGCTTCATAGCGCGGGAGCCAGTAGCGATACGAGACAAAGACGAGCCCGGCCGTCACGGTGAACAACCCAAGCGTTGCCGGGAAGAACCAGCCTGAGACGATTCCGTCCGCGTAGGCGAGTCCAATCGGTGAGAAGACGAAGTAGACAAAAATCATCGATGCGATAAGAAGAATTGACGTCGAGATGGCGTGACGCCACGGCTTGACACGACCGAGTTCGATGCGAATCGGATTCGCCGTCGTCATCGGACGAACTTTCGCGAACAGGAGCATAATCGATGTCTCGATGACGAACAAGATGCCATAAATATGAATAAAGTTAATCCCAAGGTCAAAGCCAAACCACTGCTCGGTCCCCCAGACAAGAAAATAGTACGTGATGACATGGAACACGATAACAATTTTCGCGGCAATCGGCGGGACACGCTTCACGAGCATCCCAATCAAGACAATGACGAGAATCGGGATGTTGAAGAAGCCGGTGAAGCGACGAATCAAGTCCCAAAGCCCGTCTGGTGCATACATCAAGTTCGGGGCGACGAAGAACGAGATGAGGGCGACGAGCGTCCCGAACCATTTACTGACGCGAATCAAATCTTTGTCTGATGCGTTCGGTTTGAACTTCGGTTTATAAATGTCGAGCACGAACAACGTGGCGATACTGTTTAACAAGGAGTTAAACGAACTGAACACGGCCCCGAACAAGACGGCGAGGAAAAAGCCCATCAGCCACATCGGCAACAAGTCGGCAATCAAACTCGGGTAAGCGAGGTCGGCCTTATCGACGTTTGAACCGTACAAGTGAAACGCGATAATCCCTGGAAGCAACATGAAAATCGGGACGAGCAACTTCAAATAACCGGTGAACAAGACACCTTTTTGTCCTTCGGCCAAGTTCTTGGCGCCGAGCGCACGCTGGATGACGTATTGGTTGAGCGCCCAATAAAACAAGTTGGCGAAAATCATCCCGGTGAAGATGGATAAGAACGGGACCGAGTCGTTGCTCGAACCGATGGCGTTCAGTTTCTCTGGGTTCGACGTCGCGATCGTCTTCATCCCATCGACGAGGTTACCGTCACCGAGGGCGATGAAACCGAGCGTCGGGACAAGGAATCCGATGATGATGATGAGTCCAATCCCGTTCAACGTATCCGACACGGCGACGGCGCGAAGGCCGCCGAAGATGGCATAGATTGCCCCGATTATCACGATGAACCAGATGACCATCCAGAGCGCCTGTTCGAAACTGACGCCGAGTAGTTCCGGCACATCGAACAGCTGCAAGACGGCGAGGCCGCCTGAATAGAGCATCGACGGGATCGTGACGCACATATAGCCGAACAAGAACAAAAGCACTGTCAGACGGCGGACGTCCTCGTCATACCGTTGGCTCAAAAATTCAGGGATGGTCGAGATGCCGATTCCGAGGAAGCGCGGCAGTAAAAAGAGCGCCATGATGATGGCGGCAATCCGGGCCGTGACTTCCCACGCCATGGCGGACATATTGCCCGCGAACGACTGACCGTTCAACCCGATCAGTTGCTCGGCGGAAAGGTTTGTCAAAAGCAATGACCCTGCGATGAACAAACCGGTCAATCCACGGCCTGCGAGGAAGTAGTCATCGGCGCTGTCGACTTTGCCGCGCGTCATCCGATACGATACGTATGCGACGAGCCCCATGAATAAGGCCCCGGTAATCAATATGTAAGCGACTTACTGAATGGTCATATGAGAGACCTCCTTCGGTTTCTTCTTATTTATAAGTATTTATTTGTAATACCCATTCAGGCAGGCAATCATTTCCCGTTTTCTCGTCTGTAAACAAAACGTAACAAAAAAAGACACGTGCGCGAGGGCACGTGCCTTAAAGGAACTGAAGCATCGATGTGGCGACGGTGAAGTAGATGATTAACCCGAGGTTGTCCATTAACGTCGTGATGAACGGTCCCGAAGCCACAGCCGGATCGAGTTTCAAGCGATTGATGAGGAGCGGGATGAGTGTTCCGACAATCGTCGCCACGCTCAGTGCGGCGAAAATCGAGATACCGACAATGATACCAATAAAAGCGTTGTCATACAGGAACGTGATGACGCCGAAGATGACGATCATGCAGACGACGCCGAGGATGACGCCGGTCCCGAACTCGCGTCGTACCATCTTCATGACGTTCTTTCGATTGATTGTGCCGAGCGCGATCGAGCGGACCGTGACGACGAGTGATTGGGTCGCGGCGTTCCCGGCCGATCCCATGACGAGCGGCATAAAGACGGCGAGGAGCACGATCGTCTCAAGCGTTTCTTCGAATCCGCCAATCGTCGAGGCGGTAATCATGCCGAGGAACATGAGACTGATAATCCAAGGCGCGCGTTTCTTGGCCGCCTCGACCGGTCCCATATTGATGTCAGATGAACCTTTCGTAGCGGACAGTTCTTCAAAGTCTTCGGTCGTCTCGCGCTCGATGACGTCCATGACGTCATCGACGGTGATGATTCCGAGTAGTTTCTCTTCATCGTCGACGACGGGAAGGGCAAGCAGGTCGTACTTTTGGACGGTCCGAGCCAAGTCCTCTTGGTCGGTGAGTACGTTCGCAGAGACGACGCGTCGCCCCATAATGTCGGCGATCCGAGCATCGAGCCGTGACACGATCAAATCGCGGAGCGAGACGACACCGACGAGACGACCGGATGCATCGATGACGTAAAGGTAATAAATCGTCTCGGCGTCCGGTCCGAGGTCGCGCAACTCTTCGAGCGTCTCGCCGACGGTCTTATCTGCCTTTAGGACGACGAACTCTGTCGTCATGACGGCGCCGGCCGTGTCGTCTGGATAGCGCATCAAGTCTTTGACTTCTGTGGCCTCGGTCTCATCCATCTGTTCGAACAGTTCGTTCATGAAGTCATCAGGCAGTTCATTCATCAAGTCAGCCGCATTGTCCGAGAACATGTCGTTCAAGACGCGGACCGCATAAGGCCGCGGCATCTCTTGGATGAATTGCTCCTGGTCTTCGAGTTCCAACTTCTCAAATAAATCCGTGAACGCTTCCGGTGTGAGTGCTCGATAGACGAACTGGCGCTCAGGTTGTTCGAGCTCGATGAATAAATCCGCCTGTTCACCAGGGTGGAGGGTAAGGAACAAGTCGCGGAAATCGACCGGGTCCCCCTTTTGAATGAACGCGGTCACTTGAGCTTGGTGACGCGCATGTTCTGTACGTTCGATTGCCATCGACTCACTTCCTTTTCCATAGTAGATTCAGGTACGTCCCTATTATACAGGAAAGGAACATAAAAAAATAATGAATTTATTTCACAATCTATACAGCGATTATACAGAGGAAAGTGATTGTGCATACTTGTGTAATGGTTCACAATTGTTTTTTCATTCAGTTTTATCGATCGTTCATTCATCTTGATGTGGAATTCACCACGGTCCCACCGTCGGACTTACCCGTCCCGATATTGGGTAAGTTGATAATGTAAGGGTAGCAACACACCCGAAACACTAGGAGGAAGCGAGATGATAACGATGATGGATCAACAGACCTCACGGGATACTACGCTAAAACATCCAATCCACGTGTATTCAGAAATCGGTGAACTCAGGACGGTGCTGCTGAAACGTCCGGGCCGTGAACTTGAAAATTTGACCCCCGAATATTTAGAACGACTCCTCTTCGATGACATCCCACATTTGCCGGTCATCCAAAAAGAACATGACTACTTTGCGAGCGCCCTGCAAAACCGTGGCGTCGAAGTGTTGTATTTAGAAAAATTGATGGCCGAGACGTTATCGCTCCCGGGCGTAAGGGAACGGTTCGTCGCCGACATCTTGTCCGAGTCAAAGTCGAACATCAACGGATCGTATGAGACGTTGAAAGAATATTTGCTCGCCTATGACAATGAACAGTTAATCGAGACGGTCATGGCTGGGATTCGCAAGTCGGAAATCAAGCCGGAGAAACGACGTCACTTGCATGAGATGATTGAAGACACGTATCCGTTCTACTTGGATCCGATGCCGAACCTATACTTCACCCGCGACCCGGCAGCGGCCATCGGCAATGGCTTATCGATCAACCGTATGAAAGAGCCGGCGCGGCGACGCGAATCGTTATTCACGCAATATATCATGAAGTACCATCCTCGATTCGCCAAACGTGACGTCCCGATTTGGTCAGACCGTGACTACCGGTTCGCGATGGAAGGCGGGGACGAACTCGTCTTGTCTAAAGAGGTCGTCGCCATCGGTATTTCCGAGCGAACGACAGCGCAAGGCATCGAGCGGGTCGCCCTTAATCTGCTCAAGCATGGCGGGACGTTTAAAAAAGTGATCGCCATCGAAATCCCCAAATCGCGAGCCTTCATGCACCTCGATACCGTCTTCACGATGGTCGACCACGACAAGTTCACGATTCATCCGTTCATCCAAGGACCGGAAGGAAAGATGAACATCTTCGAGCTGACACTGAATCAAGACGGAGAACTTCATATCACGCAACATAGCGATTTGTTACAAGTGCTAAAAGCCGCACTCGGTCTCGATGACATCGTTCTCATCCCGTGTGGCGGCGGCGATCCGATCGCGGCGGCACGGGAGCAGTGGAACGACGGATCGAACACGCTCGCCATCGCACCGGGGGTCGTCGTCACGTACGACCGTAACTATGTCTCGAACGAGCTCTTGCGTTCGGAAGGTGTCGAAGTCATCGAAATCATGTCGAGCGAGTTGTCACGCGGCCGTGGGGGCCCACGTTGCATGAGTTGCCCGATTATTCGTGAAGATATTTGACGAGGAGGAACCTGAACATGTCCACAACGTACAATGTTGATTTGGTAGGCCGTCACTTTTTATCGCTCAATGCGTTTTCTCCGGACGAACTGAACTACTTGATTGATTTGTCGGCCGCGTTCAAGCGTCAAAAGAAACAAGGCATCCCACATCGCGTCTGTGAAGGGAAGAATGTGGCGCTCTTGTTTGAAAAGCCGTCGACTCGGACACGGTGTGCGTTCACGGTCGCAGCCGTCGACCTCGGCATGCATCCGGAATATCTCGGAAAGTCGGACATTCAGTTTGGTAAGAAAGAATCCGTTCGTGATACGGCCATCGTGCTCGGTCGCATGTTCGATGGCATCCAGTTCCGAGCCTTCGCGCATGCGACGGTCGAAGGACTCGCACGTGACGCGGGCGTCCCGGTCTGGAACGGGTTGACCGATTTGTATCACCCGACGCAAATTTTAGCCGATTTCTTGACGGTGAAAGAGCAAAAAGGCGACCTTGCCGGCATTCGGTTCGTTTACGTCGGGGACGGGCGCAATAACATGGGCAACACGTTGTTGATTGGCGGTGCAAAACTCGGAATGGATATCCGGATTTGTGCCCCGAAATCACTCTGGCCGTCAGACGAGGTCGTCGATTACGCCCGCTCGGTCGCACAAGAGACGGGCGCGCTCATCACCCTCACAGAAAGCGTCGACGAGGCGGTGGCGAACGCGGACGTCATCTATACGGACGTCTGGGTATCGATGGGTGAAGAGGCCGAGTTCGCAGAGCGGATTCAACTGCTCCGACCGTATCAAGTGAACATGGAGATGCTTGAGAAGACGGGGAACGCAGATGTCATGTTCCTCCACTGCCTCCCGGCGTTCCACGATTTAGAGACAGAAGTAGGCCGGGCCATTTACGAAGAGTACGGTTTGGCCGAGATGGAAGTGACCGATGAAGTGTTCCGGAGCCGTCATTCGTTCGTATTTGACGAGGCTGAGAATCGGATGCACACGATTAAAGCAGTCATGGCGGCGACGCTTGTCGATACAGCGGAATGGCTCGAACGTTGAGGAAAGGGGGGATTTCCCCCCTTCAATGAAGCGAAAGGGGTGAGTTAAATGTCTACGAAATTAGATCATGACTCAAGCGGTTCAGCTGGCGCAAATCCTAGTCCGAAAGACAAACGGTTGGGGCTCGGGGCCCTGACGGCACTCGTCGTCGGTTCGATGATCGGGGGCGGGGCGTTCAACTTGGCGGCCGACTTGGCCCAAGGTGCGAACGCGGGTGCGATTCTCATCGGTTGGGTCATCACCGGCATCGGGATCATCACACTCGGATTAAGTTTCCAAAACTTGACGATGCGGCGACCGGACCTCGACGGCGGGGTGTATAGTTATGCGCGTGCTGGCTTCGGACAGTTCGTCGGATTCAACTCGGCTTGGGGCTACTGGCTCTCCGCCTGGCTCGGAAACGTCGCGTACGCGACGCTATTGTTCAGTTCAATCGGCTATTTCTTTCCAATCTTCGAAGGCGGTCAAAACATCGCCTCCATCATCGGTGCGTCCATCATGTTATGGCTCGTCCACTCCCTCATTTTGCGTGGGATTCACGAGGCGTCGATGATCAACATCATCACGACCATCGCGAAACTCGTTCCGATTTTTGCTTTCATCACCATCACGTTATTCTTCTTCAACCTCGACAACTTCACGTTCGACTTCTGGGGACAGGGCGGCTTCTCATGGAGTAGCATCCGCGATCAAGTCGTCTCGACGATGCTCGTCACGCTCTGGGTGTTTATCGGTGTCGAAGGGGCAGTCGTCTTGTCAGGACGGGCCCGGAAGCGCTCGGACGTTGGGAAGGCGACTGTCATCGGTCTACTCGGGACGCTCATCATTTACTTGCTCATCTCGATTATGTCGCTCGGTTTGTTGAATCCAGAGAACGTGGCGAACGCCACGCAACCGGCGATGGCGTACTTGCTCGAGTCGGCAGTCGGTCCTTGGGGGGCGATGCTCATCAACGGCGGGCTCGTCATCTCGGTGCTCGGGGCGTGGCTCGGTTGGACGCTCCTTGCGGCAGAGATCCCCTATGTGGCAGGGAAAGATGGTGTCTTCCCGCGTTGGTTCACGAAAGAGAATAAAAACAACGCGCCGGCGAACGCACTTTGGCTTACGAATGGTTTAATTCAACTGTTCCTGTTCACGTTCCTCTTCTCGGACGCGGCGTATAACTTCGCCTTCTCGCTCGCATCGAGCGCCATCTTGATTCCATACGCGTTCTCGGCCTTCTATCAAGTGAAAGTCGCAAAAAATGGCATCGGCTACAACATCGGTGAACGTCGAACGCGCGATCTCGTCATTGGGGCGGTCGCTTCCATCTATGGGATTTGGCTCATCTATGCGGCAGGCGTCGATTACTTGTTGTTAACGACGCTCCTTTACGCACCAGGGACGTTGCTCTACGTGAAAGCGCAACGTGAGAACGGGATCAAGTCGTTGACGAAGACAGAATGGATTGTCGCCGGTATGTTGACCGTCCTCGCCATTTTAGCGGTCGTCCGCATCGTCTCAGGCAACATTACAGTCTTTTGATCGGGGGAATGGACATGAAGAAACGACGCGTCGTCATCGCGCTCGGTGGCAATGCAATCCAACAAGGGAAGGATGCGACCGCGAACGCCCAAATGCGCGCGGTCGAGACGACCGCCGACGCGTTGGCGGGTCTAATCGCAGAAGGAATCGAGGTCATCATCACGCACGGCAACGGGCCCCAAGTCGGAAATTTGATGTTGCAACAAGCAGCTTCCGATAGCGAGGCGACACCGGCGATGCCCTTAGACGTCTGTGGTGCGATGACGCAAGGGATGATTGGGTATTGGTTTGAGAACGCGCTGACGAAAGCGCTCCGTAAACGTGGACTCGAACGGTCGGTCGCGCCACTCGTCACACGGGCCGAAGTCGACCCGAACGATAGCGCCTTCAGTCACCCGACGAAGCCGATTGGTCCGTTTTATTCGGAGCAAGAAGCGATTCAACTCGAGCGAGAGACTGGTTTCCTGTTTAAAGAGGATGCGGGCCGCGGTTATCGTCGTGTCGTCCCGAGCCCGTTCCCGATTGTGATTTGCGAGCATGCCGTCATTCGTGACCTCATCGACAACGGACACGTCGTCATCGCCTCTGGCGGGGGCGGCATCCCGGTCATCGATACACCGGACGGTTATGTCGGTGTCGAGGCCGTCATCGATAAAGACTTTGCCGCCGCAAAATTGGCCGAGCTCGTCGAGGCCGACATGCTCCTCATCTTGACAGCGGTGGATCACGTCTATGTCCACTTTGGGACGCCGGACCAAACGGCGCTCGAAGAGACGACGAAACAACAACTCGAGACGTATATCGCGGAAGGGCAGTTCGCGCCCGGTAGCATGTTGCCAAAAGTTCGCGCCGCCCTCCAATTCGCGGAGACGGCGGAAGGGCGCCTTGCCGTCATCACATCGCTCGATCAGGTCAATGAGGCGGTGCGAGGCCGAATCGGGACGCGTGTTCGCATGGCGGCGACGCTAAAACAATAATCGATTAACCGTGGCCGACCCGGGTCACGGTTTTTTGTGCCCCCACATCCTGTCGTTTTCGAAACGGAGACATCGGGAAGGAAGATTGTATGTCGAAACTGACATTGGTATCATTCTTGGTGTAAACGTTTGCACAAACAGAGAGGGAGTGACGAAGAGCGGCAACGCTCGAACCTATGCGCTTATTTGAACAGGATCACGTCTATTCGAAGCAGATGAAACCGAAAGCGGATGAACGAGCCGTCGTGCAGGGAAGCTGTTATCGCTTCACCGTGCTCACGAGCCAATTGATTCGTATGGAGTACGCGGCAGATGGTGTTTTTGAGGACCGACCGACCCAAGTCGTCTGGAATCGCGCCTTCGACGTCCCAGATTTTCGGGTCATCGAAGACGAGCACGAACTGCAAATCATCACCGACCACGTCCACTTGTACTATACGAAAGGCCCGTTCGCACCAAACACACTCTATGTCGATGTGAAAGGGAACTTCAGTACGTATTACAGTCGCTACACGTTCAACGGGCCAAAACGGACGCTCAAAGGGACGGCCCGGACGCTCGACCATGTCGACGGCGCGGTCGAACTCGATGAAGGGATCGTCTCAAAACAAGGCTACGCCGTTATTGACGATTCGACATCATTCATCATGACGGACGACCGCTTCGTCGAGCCACGCCGTAAAGACGTCCATGACTTGTATTATTTCGGTTACGGTCACGAGTATCGGCGTGCGCTCCGAGATTTTTATCAGCTGACCGGTCCGACCCCGTTGCTGCCGAGAAAAGCGCTAGGGAACTGGTGGAGCCGGTATTGGCGCTACGACGAGACGGAATACAAGGCGCTCATGCGTCGCTTCAAGACGGAGGACATCCCATTTTCGGTCAGCGTCATCGACATGGACTGGCACGTCACCGACATACCGGAGGAGTACGGGAGCGGTTGGACCGGATACTCGTGGAACCGAAACTTGTTCCCGGACCCGAAAGGTTTCTTGAAATGGTTGAAAGAGGAACATCTCCTCGTCACGTTGAACCTCCATCCGGCTGATGGGGTGCGCGCCTTCGAGGACCAATACGAATCGATGGCCGAGGCGATGGGGGTCGACCCGGCGACCGGTGATCGGATCCCGTTCGACTTTTCAAATAAACGGTTCATCCAAGCGTATTTCGAACAGATGCATCACCCGCATGAAGCCGACGGGGTCGACTTTTGGTGGATCGATTGGCAACAAGGCTCGACCTCGAAGATGGAAGGACTCGACCCGCTCTGGATGCTAAACCATTACCACGCCGTCGATATCGCCCGAGACGGGAACCGTCCGCTCATCTTCTCACGGTACGCAGGGCCGGGAAGCCATCGTTATCCAATCGGTTTTTCCGGAGACACGCTCATCTCATGGGCGTCGCTCGCATTCCAACCGTATTTCACCGCGACGGCCTCGAACATCGGCTATGGCTGGTGGAGCCATGACATCGGTGGCCACTATCGCGGGGCGAAAGACGACGAACTCGCCGCGCGTTGGGTCGCGTTCGGGGTGTTCAGTCCCATCATGCGCCTCCATTCGACGTTCAGCATCTTCAACGGCAAAGAACCGTGGCGTTTTGGATTAGAGGCCGAACGCTCGATGCAGTCGTTCCTGCGCCTACGTCACCAGCTCATCCCGTACTTATATACGATGAACTGGCGTAACCATATGGAGGCGACCCCGCTCATCTTGCCGATGTATTATGAACATCCGGATGAGGACGCGGCGTATGACGTGCCGAACGAATATTATTTCGGCAGTGAACTGATTGTCGCGCCGATTGTCGAGCCGATGAACAAGGCGCTCCACGTCGCTGCCTCGAACGTCTGGTTACCGAAAGGCGATTGGTTCGACTTCTTCACCGGACATCGTTATGCGGGTGACAAGTCGGTCCGTGTGTTCCGGGGAATAGACGAACAGGCCGTGTTCGCGAAGGCGGGAGCCATCATCCCGATGGCCCCGCACCATTCTGGGCGGAACGACACGGACAACCCGGACGAATTAGAAGTGCTCATCTTCCCGGGGGCCTCGAACACGTTCACGCTTTATGAGGACAATGGGACGGACCGTTCTTATGAGACCGGCGCGTATGCTGAGACGACGTTCACACTCGACTGGAAAGCCCGCCGCCTCGACATTCGTCTGTCTGGAGATGCGACGGTCTTGCCGGAATGGCGTACGATGACGCTCCTCGTTCGTGGCGTCAAAGCCGAAGGTGCGTACAAGCAGGAGACACAGACGCTCCGTCTAGAGCTCGGAGAAGTTGACCGCGACATGACCGTCGAACTCCCGGTCGACTTGACGAGTAACGACCACCGCCTCGATCGGTTGTACCGTTTCCTCGACCGAGCCGAGATTTCCTATGATTTGAAAGACCGGTTGTATCAGATGTCGGCAGCAAAAACGCGCCTCGAGGCGTGGCTGTTCGATTTGCATGCGCTCGAACTCGAGCGGGATCTCCAAGATGCGATCATGGAACTGATGTTGGACTGAAGAGGGGGGTGTCCCCCTCTTTGTCTTGTCAGAAAACTGTCGGAATTTGAAAGCGTTTACATAAAACAGTTTAGTATACTGAAGGGGGAGCGATTCGATTGTGGAAAGTGAGGGATGCGACATGTCGCAGCAATGGTCGGTTGAGGACTTGAGACAAATCGACGTGTTCGAGCAGTGTGCGAGTCGGGAGCTCGAGGCGCTTTTGCCGCACGTCTATCAACGGACATATCGAAAAGGACAGATTTTGTTTATGGAAGGCGACCCGCGGGAGCGCGTCTACTTTCTCATGGACGGTTACGTCAAGCTTGAGCGCCTCCATGAGACGGCGATGTATCAATACGCGGACTACTTGAAGCCGAAGCAGTTGTTCCCGTACAGCGGGATGTTTTCCACGACGTTCTACCGCCACTCCGCGGAGGCACTTACTGATATCACGGTCATTTATATGCCGGCGGACCGATTCGAACAGCTCGTCAAACGAAGTGCGACGATGCTGTTGAATATCGTCGGGCAGATGAACCGGATTCTCGATTTACATGAACGGCGTCTCCAAGAGATTATTACGCCAAGCGCGACGGATCGCGTGCTCAACACGATTCACTACTTGATTGAAGACTTAGGGGAGCGCGAGGCAGACAGCGTCCGTATCCGCTGCCCGTTCACGACGGTCGAACTGTCGCGCCTGTCCGGGACATCACGGGAGACGGTGTCGGGTATTTTGTCGCGGCTACGGAAAGAAGACATCCTGCAATTCGATGCCCGACAACTCGTGACGGAGCATCCAGAATATTTTGAACAAGCGACGCATTGACACCGTACGGACGTACGGTGTTTTTTGCATGCTCTCGTAAGCGAAGCGTTCGCTATGGAGAGATGCATGCGATATAATTAGTGAGAATCATCACAAAGAAATGATGTTATGACTTGTTAGAAAGGATGAACGCAGTGAAACGACTGCAAGCCCTCGCGTTAGCTGAAAAGCGGCACATCATCGGCCTCGTCATCGCGGCCGTCATGATCGGTTTGTCGATTTTAGCCCAAGCCTATTTAATCGTCGACGTCGTCGACCGTGTCTTCTTACAAAATCAATCGTTTGAAAGCGTCCTTCCGACGCTCGGTTGGCTCGTCGTCGCGCTTCTCGTCCGGGCGTTGTTCGGTTACGTCTCGGGACGCATCGGTGCGAGCCTGTCAGAGAAGGCGAAGCGGTCGCTTCGACGTCAACTCTTGGATCGTTATACGTCGAACCCGGTGGAGACGTCGCTCTCGGGACAATCCGGTAAGAAAGTGAGCGTATACATGGACGCCGTCGACGAGGTCGACGCCTACTTCAGCCAATATTGGCCCCAAGTGATTCAGACGTCGATTATTCCGCTCCTCATTCTCATCGTCGTCTTCACCCAACATTGGATCTCGGGCGTCATCATGATGGTGACGGCGCCGTTCATCCCGATTTTCTTCATCATCATCGGGATTGCGACGCAGAAGAAATCGGAACAACAGATGGAGAAGATGAACCAGTTCTCTGGTAAGTTTTTAGACGTCTTGCAAGGACTGACAACGCTGAAGCTATATGGACGGACGGAGCGAGAAGCGCAAGCCATCGAGAAGAGCAGCCTCGACTTCCGAGACGCGACGATGGTCGTCTTGAAGACGGCGTTCTTGTCCGGACTCATGCTCGAGTTCATCTCGATGCTCAGTACCGGTGTCGTCGCCCTTGAAGTGGCGCTCCAAATGGTCGTCTGGCAGAACTTGACGTTTTTCGCCGGCTTTCTCATTCTCGTCTTGGCCCCTGAATATTACTTGGCCATCAAAGACCTCGGTGGCGCGTTCCATACGGGACGTGGCAGCATGGGTGCGGCCGATCGAATCTTTGAAGCGCTCGACGCCCCGGATGATCGCATCGTGTGGGGTGAGCGCGTGCTGACGAACCGGACCCCTGAGCTTCGACTCGAGGAGGCGTCGTTCCAATATCAGGGCGGTCGCTTCACCTTGCAGCCGCTCAACGCTACGATTCCGGCGCGGTCACATATCGCATTGGTCGGGGCGAGCGGGTCAGGGAAGACGACAGTGTTAAATCTTCTTTCCGGGCTCGTCAATCCCGATACGGGTCGCGTCCTCGTCGACGGGAAGCCGCTCCACTCGTATACGGACACGTCGTGGTACGGCACGGTCGGCTATATCTCGCAGACCCCGTACTTGTTCGCTGGGACGCTCGCTGACAATATCGCCCTCGGCGAGACGGCTGACGAAGCGGCGATCATGCGCGCGGCCGAAGCGGCCGGCCTCGTCGACGTGATTCGCCATTTGCCGGACGGGCTATACACCGAACTCGGTGAGGGCGGCTACGGCTTGTCTGGCGGCGAGCGGCAACGGCTCGCGTTGGCCCGCGCCTTCTTGAAACGGCCGGGCATCATCTTGTTCGATGAGCCGACGACCGGTCTCGACTTGATGACCGAGCAAATCGTGCGCCGCTCGATCGAAGAGTTGTCGCGCGACGCGACGCTCGTCACGGTCGCCCATCGTCTGCATACGATCAAGCAGGCGGATGCGATTTGGTTCATGGACAACGGGACGCTCGTCGCGAGCGGGACGCATGAACAGATGCTCCATGCCCCGGCTTATGCCGACTTATTCACGTTACAGAAAGGAGTGAGAGGATGAGTTCCCTTTGGACGATCACGAAATGGATGATGCGAGAGAAGAAGGATATCGTCCTCTCCATCTTCTTTGGATACGTGGCGGGACTTGCCGCCGTCGCCTTATTCGCGGCGAGCGGATACCTCGTCGCGCGGGCCGGCCTCGTACCACCGCTCTACGCGCTTATGATTCCCGTCGTCTTAATCAAACTGTTCGGTGTCATCCGAGCGAGCGCGCGGTATCAAGAGCGACTCGCCTCGCACCGGGCGACGTTCACCATTTTGAGTGAGCTCCGTGTCCGGTTTTATCGACAGCTCGAACCACTCGTCCCGAATATCTTCGCGAAATATCGAAGTGGTGACTTACTCGCGCGCGTCGTCGGGGACGTGGAGAGCTTACAGAACTACTTTTTACGCGTCTTCTATCCACCAATTATTTTAGTGCTCGTCTTCTTGAGCACCATCTTTTTCGTCACGTACTTCTCAATTTTCGTCAGTCTCTGGATTTTGTTCGGTGTCTTCGTGACTGGCTTCTTGATCCCGGCTTTCTTCGCCCGTGTCCGAGCCCGACACGACCGCAAACTGCGGTCGCTTCGTGGTGATTTGTCGAGCGGGATGACGGAGATGATGTATGGCTATCGTGACTTGTTGCTGCATCAACATCTCGGAAAGACGAAGCAAGACTTGATGGAGCGGAGCGACCGCTACGTGGCGGCCGAGCGTGAAGATGTGACGAGCCAGTTCTTCAACTCCTCGCTCGTCGTCGGTGCGTCATTGCTCGTCTCTTGGGGTGTGCTCGCGATTGGTGCTTACTTGGTCGTCGGTGGAGAGCTTGACGGCTTGTTCCTCGCCATGCTCATCATGATGTCGCTCACGGCGTTTGAGAACGCGACGCCGATGGCCGTCTTCCCAGGTCACTTTGCCGACAGCAAGCAGGCGGCCGACCGTCTGTTTGAGGTCGTGGCACCGAGTGAAGCAATGGAGCAAGCCGAAGCGGCAAGACGCGACATCTCGCTTCAAGGGGCACCTGAGATTTCTGTCAGCCGTGTGAACTATCGGTATCCGGACACGTTCCGCGACGTCCTCGTCGACGTCGATGCGGTGTTCCCGAGCGGATCGAAGACGGCGATCGTCGGGCCGAGCGGCTCGGGAAAATCGACGCTCCTCCAAATGCTCCTCGCTTTCATCCGTCCAGACGAAGGCAACGTCTTCATCGACGAGGCACGACTCGACGACATCACACAGGCGTCGATTTGGGAGCATGCGAGCGTCGTCCTTCAAGAGAACCACTTCTTCTTCGGGACGGTGCGCGACAATTTGGCGCTTGCCGGTGAACACACGGACGAGGCGATGACGAGAGCGCTCAGCAGCGTCCGGCTCGGCTTCTCGCTCGATGAACCGGTGCTTGAGAAAGGCGCCAACTTGTCGGGGGGGAACGCCAGCGGCTCGCGATTGCCCGGGCGCTACTTAAAAACGGCTCGCTCTGGCTACTCGACGAGGCGACGTCAGCGCTCGATGCGCGGACCGAGGCGGACGTGTACGCCGAGATGTTCGACACAGCACAGGCTTCGACGCTCGTCATGGTCAGCCACCGTCTGAACGGGCTCGAGGCGTTCGATCAAATCATCGTCATGGAAGCCGGGCGCGTCATCGAGACCGGTTCATTCGATGAGTTGATGCAGGCGCGCGGCACGTTCTATGCGTTGAAGCAAATCGAACAAGATGTATTCGCCTAAACGAAAAGCGAGCGGCTCCGTCGGAGAGCCGCTCGCTTTTTCATATGGCAAATCTGGGTGCAACAAATGGGGGTTGTCGCATTGCTTTCAAAAAGAGTGTCGTGGAGGGGAATCCACGTGACGCATGCGTTTGGGGAACGAGCGCGTCAAGCTTTTGGGAGCTACAAGTCGAGTATAAGTGATAACGATTCTCATTGTCAATTAGTAATAAAATAAAAACTGCAACCGAGATCCGATTGCAGTGTCGAGGGTCAGTTTGACGGGACGCCTTTACTGAGCGTGAACCGGAGCAAGCTGAACAGATAGCGGATATAAAATAACGCGAACGCGTAAAAGACGGCGATAATTGGAGAGGCGATATTGACGCCTGGAATATTCAATAGAAACTCGAAGACGAGAATCGAGAGTAAGAAGACATAGAGGCCTGCATCGAGATAGAGCGGCATCACGTTTCCGCGCTGGTGCCAGAACGTGCGCACGAGCGGAGCGACAATCATGCCGATGATGCGTTCGGCGAACCCGATGCTCAAGACGGCGATGAGGAAAGATGCAACCGCATCGAATCCGATGAGACGCGGGAAGGCGAACATCGAAATGAGCAAGAGCGGTCCGATAAAAATCATCATGGAGATTGAGGTGCGTAAAAAGATGAACAAGTTCCGCTTTAACGTATCGACTCCCCCAAAGAGCGATTGGCGGAACGTCTTACCGCGTTGATAATCGAGGACGAAAGATCCCACGAACATCAACCCAAATAGTGATAACAAGACTGTCATGAAATGTGTTTCCCCTTTTTCTAGTCAAATCGATGATTACAAAAAGCTTACGAACCAAAGTCTAGCCTAGTGTACCGATTCGACTAGGGAAAGTAAAGCAGGAAAACTGATGAACGTGTTAAACTTTTACGAACGCTTTTTGGCTTCATGAAGCCAAAATGAAGCGATTGCGTCCCGATTCTTTTGCGTGATATAACGCTTCGTCGGCATGTTTCAAGACACTGTCGACCTCGATATCGTTCGAATGGCAGGCACCGAGCGAAACGGTGATGTGGAGCGTCCCGGCACTCGTCTCGAACGGGAACGTCGAGACTTTTTCTCGTATAGATTCGGCGAGGCGTGACACCTCGTCTTTTTGGGCGTTCGGCATGATGATTAAAAATTCTTCTCCACCGAAACGTCCGACGAGGTGATCTTCGCGACTCTCGGCGACAAGAAGCATCCCGAGCTCACGCAATACGTCGTCGCCGACGTCATGGCCATACGTATCATTAACGCGTTTGAAATGATCGATATCGACGAGGATGAGCGCATACTCTTCTGCCTCGACCGTCAAGTTTGCCATCGCCTCGTTCAACAGGCGACGATTGGCGATCCCCGTCAAAGCGTCCGTGCGCGCGAGCTGTTGCTGATGCTGGACGTTCTCAAAGTGCCTGCGCAACTCTTGGAGCAGACGATAGGCGGCGCAAGCGCCGACGTACGACATGACGAGATAGACGAGTAAAATCGGATAGAACAAGTCGAGTGGCAGCGCGTAATAGATTGCCGCACCGAAGACGATGGCGCCGATTGTCGTGAAGACGAGCAACGTGCTCCGCGTGTTATCAAGTTTGAGCCGCAACAGGCTCGCCGGAAGAACGAGCGCGACCATCGTGGCGATCGCCAAGTAAAACCCGACGTACTCGCCGTTCGTGATCATGAAAAAACGACCGATCAAAAACAAGACAGCCGCGACGGCGCCGCTCACCCAACCACCAAACAAGACGGCGAGCGTGATCGGGATGGCTCGTAAATCGATGAGCACCCCTTCGAGATGAAGGGCGTTCCCGAGTAAAATCGTGGCGGTGAACGCGCTCTGCACCCCGAGCAGGACACGGGCCTTCAGCGGCGAATGCGGCGTCAGTCGTGGTCGATTCCGAAAAGGTAGGAACGAGATTGTGAACAGCGTGAACAAGATGCATAGGTCGATGAAAAATGAGTTGATGATGGTGAGCATGGACACAGTCCCCCTGTGTGGAAATGGAAATAACTAGTTTAACAAAATTAGGCGAGAATTCTCCCTCCTCTAAGTGTCTCGGGGCGAAGCCCAGCGTAGGTGGGAGATGAATCGCCCGTCTTGTCGAGATTGTATGTTCTTGATACAATCAGTGTAACCAATCAAAAGGACTGAACTATCAATGAAAATGGATACAAACAAACATTCAGTCTTTCTCCTGAATTACCACCTCGTCCTGGTGGTCAAATATAGACGCAAGGTGATTGACGAAGACGTCTCGGAGTTCGCGAGACAGACGTTCGAACGGATCGGCGCGTCATACCATATCACACTGACCGAATGGAATCATGACGGCGACCATATCCATGTGTTGTTCAAAGCCCACCCGAACACAGAGATGTCGAAGTTTCTGAACGCCTACAAGAGCGCCAGCAGCCGACTGATCAAACGAGACTTTCCGCACGTCAAGAGACGACTATGGAAAGAAATGTTCTGGTCCCGGAGCTACTGCCTCGTGACGACCGGTGGTGCGACGATCGACGTCATCAGGCAATACATCGAAAAACAAGGAAAGGAGTGATCACTTTGCTGAAGGCGTACAAGTTTCGACTATACCCGACAAAGTCACAGAAAGGACACTTCGTGAAGACGTTCGGTTGCGTCCGTTTCGTCTACAACAAGATGCTCGAGGAGCGTATCCGGTTGTATGAGGAGTCGAAGTTGAATCCCGACGCAAAGCAGAAGCTCCCGACCCCGGCGAAGTACAAGCCCGAGTTCCCTTTCTTGAAAGAGGTCGATAGCTTGTCTCTGGCGAACGCCCAGATGGACTTGAACAAGGCGTATGCCAACTTCTTCCGCGACAAGTCTGTCGGGTTCCCGAAGTTCAAATCGAAGCACGGCGACCGCGCCTCCTACACGACCAACAATCAGAACGGGAGCGTCCGGATCGAGGACGGGAAGGTGAGACTTCCTAAGGTCGGCTTCGTGAAGTTCAAACAACATCGTCCTTTCGAGGGGATCATCAAGTCCGTGACGGTCTCGATGACGAAGACGGGCAAGTTCTTCATCTCCATTCTTGTCAATCAAGGCGAGGAAAAATGGGTTCCTGCCAAGAACAAGATCGGGATCGATCTCGGTTTGGAACACTTTGCTATCGTGACAAACGATGACATGGTTTCCGAGAAGATTGACAATCCTCGCTTCCTTCGTAAGTCGGAAGAGAAGGTCAAGAAGGCGCAGCGTGCCCTGTCGCGTAAGAAGACCGGAAGCAAGAACCGAGAGAAGGCCAAGCTGATCCTCGCCAAGAAACATGAGAAAATCGTAAACCAACGCAAAGACTTCCTTCACAAACTGTCGAAACGAATCGTTGACGAGAACCAAGTCATCGTCGTGGAGACGCTGAAGTCGCAAAATATGATGAAGAACCACAAGGTCGCGAAATCGATCGCAGACGTCAGTTGGTACGAGTTCGTCCGACAGTTAGAATACAAGTGCAAGTTCTACGGACGGACGCTCATCAAGGCCGACCAATGGTACGCATCGACACAAATCTGCTCTTCCTGCGGTGAAAAAGGCGAGAAGAAAACAGTGGATGTACGCGAATGGACGTGTACGTGCGGCGCTCATCATGACCGCGACATCAATGCGAGCATCAACCTGTTGATGTTGGCAGACTGAAATATCTTCAGGGCAGGGACTTGCCCGACGAGCTTGGTAAACAATCGTGGCTAGTAGAAGTACGGTCTTCCCAAGAAGCTCCCACTTCAATTTGCGAAGCGAATAAGTGGTGAGTAGTTCACGTGTAGCATAATTCAAGTGACCGGCATCGTTTCAATCGGCTCACCATTCGCGCCACTCTTCCGTCACGTCGTCGTCGGTCTCGTAGC
The DNA here is from genome assembly GCF_000696055.1 of Exiguobacterium sp. AB2. NCBI lineage: Bacteria > Bacillati > Bacillota > Bacilli > Caryophanales > Exiguobacterium > Exiguobacterium sp. AB2. The sequence goes on along the minus strand of NZ_JNAA01000067.1, from coordinate 3,735 downwards.
CGACGAGTGCAGCCGCAGCGACGATGAAATCATACAGTTCCTCGCGTTCAATCGTCTCGATGAAGTAGTCATGTTCCTCATCGAGTTCGTTTAGCCGCAAGACGAGGTCGCGGACAGCCGCTAAAACGCTCGCCTCTGACTTGTCGGAACGGGTGAGCGCGTTCGCGTATTGTCGAAGCGCGGCATCGACGGCGAGGATGGCCGGGAGGGTATAGATGTCATCTCCCTCGTTCAACCGTTCTTCCCAGATGAGGGTCGGGCGGTTCGCCCATAATGTTTCCATGGTCATCTCTGTTGCTCCTTTCAAATCGTCTCCAGCTTTTCTTCTATCCCAGTCGAGATGTTTGGTATGATAGAAAAAAGGGGGACTGTCCGTGCGTTATTGGGATCATTTTAAACGAGCGTTCATTCCGATTGCGCTCATCTTGATTGGACTTGCGATCTTTTATACATTATCGGCACGAAACAACCCGGCGTTGACCATTCTTGGGGCTGGAATCGTCGGTGTGATTTTATTTTTAGTGATGCGACATATGAATCGCGTCGAGGATTGAAGACGAGAACACGTTCCGGGTTCTCGTTTTTTTGTTGTTGTCGCATCTTTTTGGGTACACTACATAGTAAGGAGGGATCGATTATGTCAAAAGCTACATTTGCGGGAGGCTGTTTTTGGTGTATGGTCAAACCGTTTCATAAATACGAAGGGGTCGAGCGTGTCATTTCCGGTTATACGGGCGGGCATGTTGACAATCCGACGTATCAACAAGTCTGTTCGGAGACGACGGGACATTTAGAGGCGATTGAGGTCACCTATGACCCGGATGTCATCTCGTATGAGGAGTTATTGAAGATTTATTGGCGTCAAATCGACCCGACGGACGGCGGCGGCCAGTTCAACGACCGCGGTGAGTCGTATCGTCCGGCAATCTTCTATCACTCAGAAGAACAGCGAGCGGCGGCAGAGCGGTCGAAGCAAGAAGTCGAGGACTCAGGACGGTTCGACCGACCGATTGAGGTCGAGATTCGTCCGGCGAAGACGTTTTGGGAAGCCGAGGACTATCATCAAGACTATTATAAGAAAAATCCGTTCCGCTATGAGATGTATCGCGTCGGCTCCGGTCGCGCGAAATTCATTAAAGAGGCGTGGAGCGATAAGAAACAGCAGAAAGAATTGAAGGAACGGCTGACACCGATGCAGTTTAAAGTCACGCAAGAGAATGGCACCGAGCCGCCGTTTCAAAACGAGTATTGGGACGAGGAGCGCGAAGGGCTATACGTGGACATCATCGACGGGACGCCGCTCTTCACGTCACGCGACAAGTTTCAGTCAAACTGTGGCTGGCCGAGTTTCTCACGGCCGATTGAAGAGCAACGGCTCGATATGAACATGGACACGTCCCATCACATGGTGCGGACCGAGGTCCGTTCGAAGCGGGCCGACAGCCACCTCGGTCATTTGTTCGATGATGGTCCGAAAGAACTCGGGGGCTTGCGCTACTGCATCAATTCGGCCTCGCTCCGGTTCATCCCGAAAGAAGAGCTCGACTCGGCCGGGTACGGGGAGTACAAACACTTATTCGACGCGTGAAGGGGAGAAGGCGATGTTCACTTCAGTCAAGCAACAAATCCGCCGGGAGACGATTGCGACCGTCCTCGACTACTATGATACGTCGATTCGACATCTGTCTGAAGAAGCGCGGCGCGAAAAGTACACGAAGATGAGCGTGAGCCCGTTCTCGTTCTTCCGGAGCAGCTCCCACTTGTTTTACTATGACTTCGCGAAAGTACCGCTCGCGTTTGATACGGGTGACGCGCATCCGACGTTCATCCAAGGGGATTTACACTTCGAGAACTTCGGCGTGTTCGAGGATGGGGCCGGTACGATCATCTATGACGTGAACGACTTCGATGAGGCGTATATCGGATCGTATTTGTTCGACGTGTTACGGATGGCTATCTCGGTCGACTTGTTCGCCGAAGAGGCGGGGTTCGATGCGACGGCGGCCATCGAATCGTATGCGAAGACGTATGCCAAAACGATCGACCGTTACGCGAACGGAAAAGACGAGGACGTGCAGTTCACGAAAGCGAACACGTGCAAGGCGATTAAAAAAATCATCAAAAAGGCAGAGGCGAAAAAGGATGCGTTCATGGCCGAACGGACCGAGGTGCGCGATGAGGAGCGCTACTTCGCGACGAGCGAAGATTTGATTCCGGTAAGCGAGACGATGGCATCGAAGATTAAAGCGGCCTGGCCCGACTATTTGACGTCGTTGAAAGCGGACCATCGCCATCACGCCGACCATTATGAAGTGAAAGACATCGCCATCAAGCTCGATAGCGGGACGGCTTCGATCGGTTTGGAGCGTTACTACATCTTGATTGAAGGGGCGGACGCGGAACATGACGAGGACGTGATCCTTGAGATGAAACAGGCCCAGTCGGCCGTTCCGTCCCTCTTTCTGCCGATGCACCCTTTGTTCGAGGATGGACTCTCCCATCAAGGGGCGCGGGTGACGGCGGCGCAACGGGCGATGGTGCATAGCCGTGACCCGTATCTCGGCTATTTGACGATCGATGGTCACGAATACTACGTGCGACAGCGTTCGCCTTATAAGCGAAAAGTGAAAGCGAAGCACATCAAGGACGAGGCGTCGCTCATTGAGACGTTGAACGTTCAAGCCGAGATTACGGCCAAAATCCATGCCCGTGCCGACGCAGACGCGAATATTCTCGATTACGAGGCGAGCGAACGGATTGCCGCCGCCATCGGGGACGCCAAACCACTGTTCATCCGACAAATCGCGCGCTGGGCTCGATTCTACGGGAATCAAGTCCGATTCGATTTTGAGGCGTTCCAGACGTGGCTCGATACCCGTGACGGTCAAGCGTGACACTTGCGGGCTTGCCGCGTTTTCCGGCACAATGATGGGGTAAAGGATGTGGACGTGTGATTACCGAACAACAACTCATCGCCCAAATGAAACATGTGATGACCGAAATCGAACAGTCGAACGGAGAGACGCAGAAACGGCATGTCGCCAAGCTGATGGGGTACTGCGAACTGTTACTTGCGGATCCAGCAGTCTCGAACCCTTCCGTCCAACCGTCTGCTCCTGTGACGGTGGCGCCGGCACCGGATCAGCCGCCGCTCGATCGTCAAATGGCGGCATTTCTCGGGATTCCGCTCGAAGAGGATGAAGAGCCAAAAACCGATTCATTGCTCGACTTTTAAGCTGCGCCTGAGGGCGTGGCTTTTTTTGAGGCGTCTTCATTGACTTATATACCTAAGGGGGTATAATTGAAGCAACAAAACTCATCGATCATGGAGGCGGACATATGCTTGATTTCTTATTTGTGGCGGTAGTAATTGGATTGATTTACGTGTGGTGGTCTAAGCGGAACAGTGTGAAGACGGTGTCGACGGATGAACTGAAGCGCAAGATTGCCGAAGAGCGCAACATCCAGCTGCTCGACGTAAGGGAGCCACAAGAGTATCGAGGCGGTCATATTAAGCAGGCGAAAAACGTACCCCTATCTGGCTTCGGGAACGCGAGCGCGCAATACCCGAAACAGAAAGACCGTCCCGTCTATGTCATCTGTCAAAGCGGGATGCGCAGCCAGCGAGCAGCCGCGATGCTTCAGAAGGCAGGCTATACAGACGTCTATTCGGTCAAAGGCGGGATGAGCTTCTGGCGTGGATCATGAAAAAACCGGCTGAAACGTTGGAGGGCA
>NZ_JNAA01000066.1:0-637 GCF_000696055.1 Exiguobacterium sp. AB2 | reverse complement strand
GATGCCCGGACCGGGCACAAGAGCGCCGACTCATCATTCTTCGGCTACAAACATCATCTCGCGATGACGGAGGAGGGCATCATCACGGCCGTCGTCGTCACATCTGGCGAGGCGGCAGACGGGCCACAATTGGCGAGTCTTGTCGAGAAGAGCCATCTAGCCGGTGCCGAGTTCGATCACATCGTGGGCGACGGGGCCTATTCTAGCCGGGACAACTTGATCTATGCCGCCTCGCAAGGGTGCAGGCTCGTCGCACCCTTGCACCCACAAATTTCTTCTCCCGCACCGAACCGTGTCGAAGGATTCACCTACAACAAAGACGCCGAACGTTACGTCTGCCCAGCCGGGCACATGGCCGTCCGCAAAGTCCGTGGCGGACGGAAGGACGTCGGAAAGAACCAAGTGGAGAGCCATTTCTTCGACATCGAGCTGTGCAAACAGTGCCCCTTGCGCGAAGGCTGTTACAAGGACGGGGCCAAGTCGAAGTCTTACAGCGTGTCATTGAAGTCGAGGGAGCACAGCGACCAACTCGACTATGAGCAGACGGATGATTTCAAGGACCATCGCCGGAAACGCTTCGCCATCGAGGCGAAGAACAGCCAACTGAAGAACCCGCATGGTCTGGCGCGCAACAAGA
>NZ_JNAA01000065.1:0-13720 GCF_000696055.1 Exiguobacterium sp. AB2 | reverse complement strand
GAAACGCAAGCGACTCGCTTGCGTTTTTTTGTCGTTTTCGTCACGATTGAGGGTGAGGTGATGACAATGAAACTGATAGCAATCGAACCGACGCCGAGCCCGAACAATCTGAAAATTATCGTCGAGCCAGCGTTCACAGGTAGAGGCGTCACGTATGACAAGGCGAGCACGGACGTCCCGGACGTCATTTCAGATATCGTTGCCCTGCGCGGCGTCAAGTCGGTCTATGCCGTCTCGGACTTTTTGGCAGTCGAGCGGCATCCGAAGCATGACTGGCACGACGTCATGAACGAGATTCGTCGCGCCTTCGGTGAAGACGTGCCAGAAGTGTCCGCCGCTCGGATGGCAGCGGATTACGAGCCGGTACATGTGTCGATTCAGTTCATTTTAGACGTGCCGATGCAAATCAAGCTCGTCAAAGGGGACGAAGAGAAGCGAGTCGGCCTATCGAAACGTTTCGTCGATGCGGCGATTGATGTGCAGGCACAAGTGAAAAATGTGATTCAAGACCGGCGCTGGGTCGAACAGGCACCGCGCTATGGTGAATTGGGAGACGTGGCGGACGTCGTCTTGGAGGAACTCGAGGCGGCGTACCCGCAAGACCGCGTGACGCGAATCGTCGCGCGCGCGTTCGGACGTGAGGCCGACTACGAGGCGAATGCGAACCGTTTGCAATCCGATAACTGGAAAGAGCGATTGGCGTTTCTAGACGAACTCGAGATTGTCCCGGATAATATCGTCTATTTCCGACGTGCGCTCGAGGATAACGTGATGGCGATTCGCCGTCAAGCGGTCGTCATGATTGGGATGTTCGAGACGAACCGGGAAGAGTACGTCACGTATATCGAACAGGCACTCGTCGACTCATCGCCGATCGTGCGTCGTACAGCAGGGGACACCGTGTCCGACTGGGCGCTCCCGCAATCGCAACCTTCGATGATTGAAGCGTTGAAAGATAAGAGCAAGCTCGTCCGCTGGCGAGCGGCCCGCTTCTTGTTCGATTGTGGTGACGAACAAGCTGTACCGGCGTTGAGAATCGCTGAGGACGACGCCGAGTTCGAAGTGGCGCTCCAAGCGCGCTTGGCGAAAGAGCGGATCACGAGCGGCGAGACGGCACTCGGGACGGTATGGCAACAAATTTCGAATCGTGCGAAATAAATCATTCGACAACAAAGTTTCGTCATCTTTTACAAGAATAGGCAAAGGGAGGGGGACGAATTGCGTTCTTCCTCTCTTTTTCTATAGGAAAGAAGTCTCTAATTGAAAACGGTTAACAATTCATTCCATACATTCGACACGTTGTCGACTAGGTCGTTCGACCTGTCGAACGATAAGACGTTATTTTTTTTGAAACGTTGCTACACTGAGTATATCTCATATCGAAAAAGGAGCCATACTCATGATGCTTTTTGCAGAAACACCCGAACTCGTAGCCTATAAGGAAGTGGTCGATGGCATCATCACCGTCATCTTTGAGTCAATCCATAGTGAGACGTTCTCGATCTCTGCACAAGTTCGTTCAGACATCGACGTCGCTGACTCGTTGTTCATGACTGGTTTACAACAATACGCTGAAACGCTTCAAGTTTCATAAAAAAGGTAAATAATATTAGGAAATAGATTACAAACGTCTGCACGAACGTATACACTAGTGCTATAGACGTTTTTTTATTTTTCAGAGGAGAGTGGGATACGTGAAGAAAACTTGGTTGCTCGTCGCGGTCGCGGCATTGCTCATCGTCGTGGCAGCGTGTGGGAAAGAAGAAGAGAATGCGAGTGATGTGGACGGGAACACGTCGACACCACCTGCCTTGTTGACGCTTGAGACGGATGCGAATTACGATGCGGCCGCGAAGCAATTGGTCGTCCGTGTGTCGATGACGAACCCGAACGACGTGCCGGTGAACGTGACGTTCAACTCGTCGCAACGTTTCCAATTGATGGTCATGAACGGGGAGACGACGGTATTCGATTACGGTAGCGAGTACATGTTCACGGAATCGATCATTGAAGAGACGTGGGAAGCCGGCGAAACGAAAGTGTTCGACGAGACGTTCCCGCTCGACCTAGCGGCAGGGGACTACACGGCCGACTTTGTCGGTCTCGGGCAAGTCGAAGGCGCTCCGGAAATGGCGGTGACCGACCAAACGCGGTTCACGGTCGAGGCGACTGAAGCCCCTGCTGAGGAGTCGAGTGAAGAAGCGACCGAAGAAGCGGCCGAAGAGTCGGGCACGGAGACGACCGAGGGTCCGCAAACGGATGGTGATTTCCGTGACGTGACGATCAAACGTAACGGCACGTTGATCGAGGTCTCAGGGTTTACGGACGTCGAAGAGTTCGAGTGGAGCATTTCCGACGGACATATGGTGTACGCAGAAGGTGCGGCGCAAGCTTCGACAGGAGATTTCGTGTTCGGCGCCCTTTTAGATGAAGAGCCGACAGAAGGTCAATCGCTATTCCTTGAATTGCTTCCGATTGGCGGAGACGTCACAGCGTTCCGCATCCAATAACGAATCATGAGACGGGAACCGAGGTTTCCGTCTTTTTGATATGGGAATGAAAGAAGTTGACGATAAGGTTTCATTGTCAGACAATGAGACAAACGAACTGATGATGAGGGAGGAAACCATTGATGCAACAACATATTATCGAATCCACACACGTAGTACCGAACATCGACCCGGCTGAGGAAGTGCGCCGACGAATCGACTTTTTAAAGGCTTACGTCAGACGGGCCGGAGCGAAAGGCCTCGTGCTCGGCATCTCGGGAGGCCAAGATTCGACGCTTGCCGGAAAACTTTGTCAGCTCGCGATGGAAGAACTACGTCAGGACGGCGGCGATTATACGTTCTATGCGGTACGTCTCCCATATGGCGAGCAACATGACGAAGACGATGCGCAACGGGCCATCGAGTTCATCCGTCCGGACAATGTGTTCACGGTCAACATCAAACCGGCCGTCGACGCCTCGGTCGCCTCGTTCCAACAGGCGACCGGATTTGAACTCGGTGATTTCCATAAAGGGAACACGAAAGCGCGCGAACGGATGAAAGTTCAATACGACATCGCGGCGACGTTCGGGGCGCTCGTCGTCGGTACCGACCATGCGGCCGAGTACGTGACGGGCTTTTATACGAAACATGGCGACGGCGCCTGTGATTTGACACCGCTCACGGGGCTGAACAAACGGCAAGGCAAAGCGCTGTTGCACGAGCTCGAGGCACACGAGAGCTTGATTTACAAAGTGCCGACAGCCGACCTAGAAGACGACAAACCGGGTCTCCCGGACGAAGTCGCACTCGGCATGACCTATGATGAACTCGACGACTATCTCGAAGGGAAAGACGTCGATGCGGCCATCAAAGAGCGGATCGAGACGATTTTCAAGCGGGCACGTCACAAGCACCATATGCCGGCCTCGCTCTATGACGAGTGGTGGCAGTGATTGAAAAGAAGCGTCGGCCCCACGGGGCCAACGCTTCTTTTCCTGTATTATCGCTTACGAAACGGGACGAACTGAATGAGCAAGATGAGTGTGAAGGCGATTAGGCTCATGAGCGGAATCGTGACGAATCCGAAATAATTGACCCAGCGAATGAGGCAATCATTGCTGCAAAACGCATCTCCGTTCGGGATACGCTCGAGGATGACATGATAGAGGGCGATGGCCCATCCCGTTCCCGCCATGAGGCCGACGAACAATCCGTTGACGGAACGGTTCGTGAACATGACGGTCATATAATAAATCGCGAGCGGATACATAAATATGCGTTGGAACCAACATAACTTGCACGGCAAGTAAAGCATGACTTCAGAAAAGTAAAGACTGCCGAGCGTCGCAATCGTGGCGACGATAAAGGCAAAATGGTGACGTTGCATCATTGTTCCTCCTGACAACTCAAAAAATTGATTAAACATGATATGATACAGTGAAGCAATAACGTATCCAGTATACAGGTTTCGAAACGATAGAGAAATAGGTGACGTCATGCAAGTATCAGAAGTGGAAGTGTTAATCGTCCTCGCCGAGGAATTGAATATGCGTAAAGCCGCAGAACGACTTTTCGTGTCGCAACCGGCGCTCAGTCAACGGCTCGTCACGATCGAGCATCAGTGGGGAAAGAAAATTTTTGTCCGCTCGACCCGCGGACTCGCCCTCACCCCGGACGGTGAGAAGATTATCGACTTTGCCAAAAAGATGTATAGCGAAGAGCAAGAGCTTCGCGGAGAGTTGACGGCGAAGCAAGGTGAGGTGTATGGTACGTTAAAGATTGCCGTCGCCTCGATTATGGGGCAGTATTGGTTGCCGCGCGTCTTGAAGCGTTTCGTTGAGCGCTATCCATCGGTCCGTGTCAAGTTGGTGACCGGTTGGTCGAGCGAGATGATGCGCTATATGTTAGAAGAAAATTTTCATATCGGCATCATCCGTGGCAATCCGGATTGGCGAAGCGAGAAGATGCGTTTGTTCTCGGATTCGCTCCACCTCGTCGATTTGAAGATGACGGATTTAAAACAGTTGAAGAATAACGAGCGTTCGTTCATCCAGTTCAAGAGCGATTCGACGTATTATCAAGAGATACTCGAATGGTGGCAAGAACGGTTCTCGAGCCCGCCGATGACGACGCTCGTCGTCGACCAAATCGAGACGTGTAAACAGATGGCGCTCCATGGGATTGGCTTTGCGATTTTGCCCGAGTCGACGATTCGGGATGTCGAGTCGATTCATAAGATCCCGCTCACGTCGTCGAACGGGACACCGCTCGTGCGGGACACATGGATGCTGTCGACCGAGTCGATGCTTGAATTGGCACAAGTGCGGGCGTTTTGGGAAGTTGTTGAAGAAGTGACGAAGGAGAGTGTGGAATGAGTTGGGCGATTGAAGCAAGAAGGCAGTTACATTTGATTCCAGAACGAGGGTATGAAGAGTTCAAGACGCAAGCGACGCTCGAGCAGTTGATTCGCTCGCTCGAGTCGCCGCGGGTGCACATCTCGCATTGGCGTACCGGGCTGTTCGTCCGTGTCGACGGACTCGTCGGCGACAAGACGATCGGTTATCGGGCCGATATGGACGGTCTGCCAATCACGGAAGAGACCGGTCTCGAGTTCGCCTCGCTCCATGAAGGGATGATGCATGCGTGTGGCCATGACGTGCACATGGCGATCGCGCTCGGTCTCATTAAACGCTCGGTCGAGGAACCGCTCGACCATAACCTCGTCATCTTCTTCCAACCGGCCGAGGAAGGGCCGGGCGGTGCCGAGCCGATGGCGATGTCAGAGCTGTTTTATCATTTCCGCCCTGATGCGATGTTTGGACTTCACGTCGCTCCGGAGTACCCGGTCGGCATGGTCGCTTCGCGTCCAGGCGTGTTGTTTGCGAGCGCACGTGAGCTTCACATGACGATTCACGGAAAAGGCGGGCACGGGGCGTTCCCGCATGCCGGCATCGACGCGGTCATCGTGCAAGCGGCGCTCATCGTGCAATTACAGACGGTCGTCTCGCGCAACATCGACCCGATGGGCAGTGCCGTCGTCAGCATCGGTAAAGTCGTGGCCGGTACGAAAGAGAATATTATCGCCGACACAGCGAAACTCGATGGGACGATTCGGGCGCTGTCGGACAAAGAGATGGTCGTCCTCGAACGACGCATCCGTCAAATCATCGCCGGTGTCGAGATGACGTATAACGTTCACATCGACCTCGAGTTTGGCAACCGGTATCACGAGGTCGTCAACGACGAGCGTTACTTGTATCAGTTCGAAGAGGCGGTCGAGGAGATTGGCTATTCGTACAAGACGTGCGTGCCGGCCATGACGGGAGAAGATTTCGGGTACATGCTCAAACAAGTTCCCGGGTTTATGGTATGGCTCGGTGTGAACGACATGGGGTCCGGGTTGCATCAATCGACGCTCAACCCAGATGAGCGGGCCATCGATGTCGCCATCGACTTGTTCGACCACTATTTCCGGACGGTCACGATTTTATAATCGCCTTGGACCCCATTCATATATCGAGAAAGACGAACCATTTCGCTAAGACGATCGGTTCGTCTTTTTTGTTGGAAATGTGTGAAATCATGCTTTCGATATGCAGAAAGCGGGAATTCATTATGATTGTAAAGCGACGATTTTGTTAAGATTGCTCAAATGTGAACATTTTGCGAACTTGAGCATTGAGACATTACAGCGCCATATAAAATCTTTATGATAAGGTTATCCAATGGAAATCATCATTGATTTGGCGTTTCAGGCAACGGTTTGAAGCGATAGAGAGATAGGAGGGTATCAATAGATGTTTCAAGATCCTGTCCTGATGAGTCGAGCGTTAACGGCACTCACGCTGGGCTTCCACGTGATTTTTGCCACACTCGGCGTCGGGGTTCCACTTTTAATTTTATTGGCTGAATTTTTAGGGATTAAAAAGAAAGATCCAAAATACACACTCATGGCCCGACGGTGGTCACGAGGGTATGTCGTGACCGTAGCGGTCGGTGTTGTCACAGGGACGGCCATCGGGCTGCAATTATCCCTATTGTGGCCGAACTTGATGCGCGTGGCCGGTCAGACGATTGCGCTCCCGCTATTCATGGAGACGTTCGCGTTCTTCTTTGAAGCCATCTTCCTCGGTATTTATTTGTACACGTGGGACCGCTTTAAAAACCCATGGCATCATATGCTCGTCGGGATTCCCGTCGCGGTCGGGGCATTGTTCTCCGGTTTCTTCATTACAACGGTGAACAGTTTCATGAACCAACCGGTCGGGTTTGATATCATCGACGGACGACTTGCGAACGTGAGTCCGATTGAGGCGATGTTCAGTCCGGCCATGCCGACGAAGATGTCGCACGTGCTCACGTCGGCCATTTTGACGTCTGCGTTCATTTTGGCGGCAATCGCTGCGGTGCAACTTCTCCGTAGCCATCGCAACCAGCTCGACCAAGCGACGATTGCCTACCATAAGCGCGGGCTTCGCTTGACGATGACGGTCGCGTTGATCTTCGCGATTGCGACAGCGCTCGTCGGTGACTTCTCTGGTAAATATTTGGCGAAGTATCAGCCGGACAAATTGGCGGCTGCGGAATGGCACTTTGAGACGTCGTCTGAGGCCGGGCTCATTTTAGGGGGCTGGCTCGAAGATGACGGACAAGGTGGATACGAAGTGCGCGGGGCCATCAAGATTCCGTATGCGCTCTCGATTTTAGCCGGTGGTGTCCCGGACTATGAAGTGACGGGATTGAACGAGTTCGCGAAAGAGGACCAACCGCCGCTCTTTGTCCACTATCTGTTCGATGCGATGGTCGGGATTGGGATGCTTTTGGCACTCATTTCGTTCCTGTTCGTGCTCGGACGGTATATTAAACGCTTGAACCAATTCAGTAAACCGATGCTCATCGCCATCGCAGCCGGTGGTCCGCTCGCGATGATGGCCATCGAATTTGGTTGGTTCTTCGCCGAGTTCGGTCGTCAGCCTTGGGCGCTGTATGGACTTATGCGCACGAGTGAAGCGGCGACGACGTCGGCGAACGTTGGTTGGATGCTTGTCGCTTTCGCGATTCTCTATGCGGTTCTTGGCGTGGTCACGGTGCTCGTCTTGACGCGTCTGTTCAAGGACAACCCAGTTGGGAAAGATCTAAAACAATCGGAACATCGCGGTGAAGCGATGTTTGCCGATGAAGTGTGATCGGAGGGTATGACATGGAGATTCAAGAATTAGGGATTGCCGTCTTATGGACGTTCTTGTACGGTTATCTCATTGTCGCATCGATTGATTTCGGTGCTGGCTTCTTCGCTTTCTATAGCAAGTACACGAAGCGAGACCATATGGTCAACCGTCTGATTGCACGGTATTTATCGCCGACGTGGGAAGTGACGAACGTGTTTTTCGTCTTCTTCTTCGTCGGGATCGTCGGGTTCTTCCCGGATACGGCCTACTACTACGGGACAGCACTTCTCATCCCGGCCTCGGTCGTGTTGATTCTTTTGGCGATTCGCGGTAGCTTTTACGCGTTCGCGAACTACGGTTCAAAAGAGAGCACGCTCTATATGTTCTTGTATGGGGCGACCGGTTTGTTGATTCCGGCCTCGATGTCGACCGTGCTCACGGTCAGTCAAGGTGGGTTCATCAACGAGACGGAGGCTGGCGTCTTTTTCGACGGCATGAAGTTGTTCACGAACTTCTACTCGTGGACGGTCGTCACCCTCGCCATCGTCTCGGTGCTCTACATCAGTGCGATGTTCCTCTTGTTCTATGCGGATAAAGCCGGGGACAAGACAGCGGTGGGGCTCGTCCGGAAATGGGCGCTGTTCTGGAGTGTTCCGACGATCATCGCCTCGGGCCTCGTCTTCTTTGGTCTCAAGTCACAAGCGGCTTGGCACTATGAGCGGATTTTGGCGGGTAACTGGTGGTGGTTCGCCGTTAGTTTCATCTTCTTCGTCGCAGCGGTCGCGCTCGTCTATTTGAAGCGGAACTATGGAATCGCGTTCCTCATGGTCATGGGTCAGTTCTTCATGGCCTGGTTCGGCTACGGATATACGCATTTGCCGTATATCTTGTATCCGTATATTGATATCAACGGAAGCGTCGTCAACGAGGCGATGGCCATCGCGCTCGTCGTCGTCTTCATTCTAGGTTTGTTACTCCTCGTTCCGGCACTATATTTGTTGCTTCGACTGTTCTTGTTCGACAACGATTACGTGCGTGGCAAACGTTCGAGCGGCAAAGCGTAAGACCGGGTCTTCCCGGTCTTTTTTATATAGTTTTTTTTAGTGAATCGGTTACACTGAACGAAGAATCGAGAACAGAATGCGCGGTTGGAAAGGGATGTATGAATCATGACAGGTGAATTTGCAGTCATCGGGTTAGGACGTTTTGGCGGGTCGATCGTTCGTGAGTTGTCGGCGAACGGATACGATGTCCTCGCCATCGATGCGGACGAACAACGCGTCAACGAATTTATGGGATTGGCCACGCACGCGGTCATCGCCGATACGACAGACGAGAACGTATTGAAGAGTCTCGGAATTCGTAACTTCGAGCATGTCATCGTGGCGATTGGGGAGAATATCCAAGCGTCGATTTTGACGACGCTCATCTTGAAAGAGCTCGGCGTTCAAATCATCACGGTAAAAGCGACGAACGACTACCATGAGAAAGTGTTGCGCCGCATCGGGGCCGACAATATCGTCCATCCGGAACGTGACATGGGCGTCCGAATCGCCAATGGGTTGATGAGCCAAAGCATTTTGGATTATTTGGAGCTCTCGAACGAACATTCGATCGTGGAGATCAAGGCCGGCGAGAAGCTGTCGAACAAGTCGCTCATCGACTTGGACCTCCGCGCCAAATACGGCGTCAACATCGTGGCGATTCGCCGTGACGACGACGTCCTCATCTCGCCGCAAGCAGACGAGATGATTTTGCCGGAAGATATTCTAATCATCATCGGGAAAGATACCGACCTCGACCGACTCGAACGTACACTTCGGTCCAGATAAAAACGAGAGGCGCGCGCCTCTCGTTTTGTGTTAAATCAAATTCATTTTCTTCAAACCGTATTCAATCCCGTCGTCGAGGATGGACTTCGTCACGTAATCGGCCGCCTCTTTCGCCTCGACGCGTCCGTTGCCCATCGCGATGCCAGTTCCGACGTATTGGAGCATCGCTAAATCGTTCAGCGCATCACCGAACGCATACGTGTTCTCGAGCCGGTAGCCGTTCGCTTCGATGAAGTGACGAATGCCGTCGGCCTTGCTCGCCCCGCGATTGATGACGTCCATCGCGTGCGGGTGCCAGCGGATGAAGTCGAACTCTTCGTAGGCGTTCACGTAATGGTGCTCATCTTCGGGTGTGCAGTATAGGAGCGTCTGGTAGACGTCTTGTTCTTTATGGAAGTTCGGCGCAAACGAAGGAATCGGCATGTCGAGCTCGCTGAGTGATTGCTCGACGATGGTATCGTTTCGCCGGGTCGCCCCGCCTCGATGCTGACCGAGATAGACGAGCGTATGATCATTTGAATCGGCATGACAGGTCAGACGCGTCAACGCGCTCGTCGGCAACGTGTTCCGATAGACGACTTCTCCGTCATGCACGACGATTTGCCCGTTGTAGCAGACGAAGCTATTGATTCCGACTTGCTCGGGAATGTTCGATAACATCGCCGGTCCACGGCCTGTCGCGATGAATGTCTCGACACCGTTCACCTGTAACTGTTTGATTGCGCGGATGGTCGAGGGCGGGATGTACGTCCCGTCGTGAAGAAGGGTCCCGTCAATGTCGAAAAAGACAACTTTCTGATCTTCCATGTTCATTCACCATGCTTTCTCTGTCTGATAATGGTCTTGCTATACTCAAAAGCATAACATGAAATCGCGAAACAACCCTCAATCTGACGTCATTAGTGAAATATTGACACAATATGAGCTATAATGAAGAAAGAATCTTACGGAACGTAACCATACTGCGAGAATCACTTATGTTTCACATAGATGAAATCAACTATTTTAGTAAGGAGAGATTAAATGAAGTTTGTAAAGAACCACCAAACGGCCGTGTTCGCACTAGGCGGACTCGGTGAAATCGGGAAGAACACGTACGTCGTTCAATTCCAAGACGAGATTATCGTCATCGATGCCGGTATCATGTTCCCGGAGGACGATTTGCTTGGAATCGACTACGTCATTCCGGATTACACTTATCTGATTAAAAACAAAGATAAAGTCAAAGGGGTATTCATCACCCATGGACACGAAGACCATATCGGCGGCATCCCGTTTCTCTTGAAGCAAGTGAAACTGCCGATTTATGCGACGAAGCTCGCGCTTGGCCTCATCAAAGTGAAGCTTGAAGAGCACGGATTGCTTCGCGAAGCAGAACTCCACGAGATTGACGAGGACGCGATCGTCAAATTCCGTAAGACGAGCATCTCGTTCTTCCGGACGACCCACTCGATTCCGAACTCGCTCGGTGTCGTCGTCAAGACGCCGCAAGGGAACATCGTTCATACGGGCGATTTCAAGTTCGACTTCACGCCAGTCGGTGAACCGGCCGACCTCGCCAAGATGGCGGAAATCGGGAAAGAGGGCGTCCTTTGTCTCTTATCCGACTCGACGAACGCGGAAGTCGAAGGGTTCACGATGAGTGAACGTGTCGTCGGCGGCACGATCAGTGAGACGTTCCGCAAAGCGGAAGGACGCATCATTTTCGCGACGTTCGCTTCGAACATCTATCGCCTGCAACAAGTCATCGACGCATGCGCCGAGACAGGACGTCACTTGCTCATCTTCGGCCGTTCGATGGAGAAGGTTATGACGATCGGGCAAGAGCTCGGATTCATCAACGTCCCGAAAGGCATGATCATCGAGGCGAACCAAATGCGCAACTATGACCCGAACGAAGTGGCGATTCTTTGTACCGGTTCACAAGGAGAGCCAATGGCAGCCCTTAGCCGAATCGCGAACGGGACGCACCGCCAAGTGTCCATCATCCCAGGTGACACGGTCATCTTCTCGTCGTCACCGATCCCAGGTAACGCTATCTCGGTCGGGAAAACGATTGACCAGCTGTATAAAGCGGGCGCGGACGTCGTCTATGGCAAGTTGACGAACATCCATACGTCAGGTCACGGCTCACAACAAGAGCAGTTGCTCATGATTCGATTGCTCAACCCGAAATTCTTCATGCCGATTCACGGCGAGTATCGAATGTTGAAGAAACACGCCGAACTCGCTGAATCGGTCGGGATCCCGAAAGAGAACAGTTTCGTCATGGATAACGGGGAAGTGCTCGCGGTCGACGCCGACTCGGCAGCCGTAACCGGCAAGATTTCCGCGAACGCCGTTTATATCGACGGGAACGGCATCGGGGATATCGGCAACATCGTCTTGCGCGACCGTCGCATTCTCTCAGAGGACGGGCTCGTCGTCGTCGTCATCAGCATTGACGGCAAGACACGCAAACTCGTCTCTGGGCCAGACATCATCTCGCGCGGTTTCGTCTACATGCGTGAGTCGGGTAGCTTGATTCGTGACGGTGAGCGTCTGTTGAAGAAGACGGTCGAACAAGGCCTCTCGAACAAGCAGATGAAATGGTCAGAGTTGAAACAACTCGTTTCCGATACGCTTACACCATATTTGGCACAAAAAACGAGAAGACACCCGATGGTTCTTCCGATTATCATGGAAGTATGAACGAGCGGGCTGTAGGAGACTACGGCCCGTTTTTTGAACCGAACGAAAAGGAGCGGGTGCATATGGAGCAAAAGAAGAAGCGAGGATGGGTGAAGTGGGGCGTTGCCGTGCTACTCGTCCTCTTCCTTATTACGATGATTTATCACCAAGTCAAGCCGTTACCAGAAGGCGTATCACGGGCGTCAGAACCGGTCGCGATTTCAGACGACCAAATCGATTTCCTGTTTGACTTGACGTACCAAGGCGAGGACACGGAAGTGAACGAAATGGAGATTTTTCAAGACGTCGAACGATCGATTCGTGAGGCGCGCGAGTATGTCGTCATGGACTTTTTCTTATTTAACCCTTATTCGAACGAGGACCGAGAGTATCCGACCATCACGGCCCGGTTGACGACAGCGCTCCTCGAACAGATGGAGGCGTATCCGGATTTGAACGTCGTCGTCATCACCGATGAAATCAACACGACGTATAACGGCCATCCTGCCGACCATCTCGATTTGTTAGAGGAAGCGGGTGCTGAAATTGTTTATACAAATCTAGACGCCCTTCGCGATCCAAACATCCTGTATTCCACTGTGTATCGAATGGCTTTCCAATGGTTTGGGGATAGCCAGAACGGCTGGCTCCCGAACCCGATGGCGAAGTCGGCACCGGACATCACCATCCGTTCGTATTTACGGCTCTTAAACGTCAAAGCGAACCATCGTAAAGTGATGGTGACCGAAAATGAAGGGTTCGTCTTGTCGGCGAATCCGCACGACGCGAGCGGGTATCATTCAAACGTCGGGGTTCGTCTCGACGGACCGATTCTCGCCGATATTTTGGAAGGCGAAGAAGCGATCGCCCGATTCTCGAAAGGGGACGAGGCGAGGTTCCCCGATGAAGAGAAGTTGGCGAACCTGCGGGAAGAAGACTCGGACGGCCCGATGCAAATCCGATACGTGACCGAGTCGAAGATTGAAGAGGCGGTCATTGACGGGATGGATCAGGCGAAAGCAGGGGAGACGATTTGGATCGGCATGTTCTATTTGGCCGATCGCGACATCATTCACGCCATCCACCGGGCCGCCGAGCGGGGCGTCTTCGTCAAACTGATCCTCGACCCGAACACGAATGCGTTCGGGCGGGACAAGTCGGGTCTACCGAACTTGCCGGTGACAGCCGAACTGAACACGGTCAACCCTGATCAAATCGAGATTCGGTGGTACGAAGTCGGTGACGAACAGTATCATCCGAAACTGTTGTATGTGGAAGGGGAACGACAAGTCGTCGTCATCGGTTCTGGGAACTATACGGCGCGTAACATGAACGACTACAATTTAGAAGCCGATGTCGAAGTCGTCGCGACGACCGAGACGGAGTTTATGAACGAAGTCGACGGCTACTTCAAACGGTTGTGGAACAATGAAGAAGGAACGTATACGCTCGCGTACGAAGAGATTCAAACGGACTTGCCGATTGGTAAGTACTTGATTTACTGGTTGCAAAAACTGACGTGGACGATGACGTACTAACAAAGAAACCCGCCTTCGTG
>NZ_JNAA01000064.1:0-17438 GCF_000696055.1 Exiguobacterium sp. AB2 | reverse complement strand
TGCCCTCCAACGGTCCGGGTGTTTCGTTTATTGCTCGGCTTTCGTCAAAAGCGATGACGTAAGATGAGACAACCCTTGTGTCGTCTCGTTGATTGCTGAAATGGTTTCGACCATCTGACTGAGGTCTTGTTTGTTGCGTTCAAATGAGAGGACGTAATTCCCCATCTCGTCTTTCACGGTCGAGAATCCTTGTTTGACCGCATTCAATTGTTGCATCGCTTCGTCGTTCGTGTTGTGCATCTGGCCCATCTGTTCAAGCAGCGCGGCGATGTTCGTCTCGTTCTCATGGATGAGGACGTTAATTTGACTGCTCAGCTGCTTGGCGTTCTCGGCGAGTGTGCGGACCTCGGTTGCGACGACGGCGAACCCTTTCCCGTGTTCACCGGCCCGGGCCGCTTCGATTGATGCGTTCAAAGCCAGCAAGTTCGTTTGGTTGGCGATTTGCTCGATGCTTCGAGTCATGTTGACGATTTCCTCGGACCCGTTCTTTAGTGCCGTGATGCGTTCGAGTGATGTATCGACGTATGTGGCCGAACGGGTGAACTCGGATTCCATCTGTTCGATTTGCCGTCCGTTCGTTTCCGTTAGCGTCATTAAGTGTCGGCTCATCTGCTCTGTCTGTTCTGTCTCACGTAACACTTGGTGGGCCCGTTGGCTCGTCTCTGCCATGGCGCTCCCGGTCCGTTCCATCGTCGTGGCGACTTCTGAACTGACATGGCCGATATCGCGCAACAGGGCATCGCGAGCGTCGCTCGCCGCCTCAATTTCATCAAGCCGCGCATTGACGTATTGCTCGGTCACGATTTGAGCGTCCAAGTTCATCGCATGGGACAAGGCGAGTAGCGCCTCTGTCATTGTGGCAGGGTCGTGTTGATAGTGCTCGACGATTTTGGGGACGAGGAGCGTATTGAATGCGGCATACGTCGCGAGGAACCACGTGACCGGCACCGCGTAATGATGGTGCGTCTGCCCCATGCGTTTACGCATGGCGAGGAACTTGTCATCGATTCGTCCGGTCAATAGGCTTCGGAAGTAGTCAGCGAATACGTTTTTCAGTCGCTCCCGTGTCGAAGCGGCGCTAGCGAGCTGGGCCATGTCAGGTTGTTGCATCAAATGGTCGAGCACGCTCTCTAACACATCGTCTAATACAGATTCGACGAGTGGCGCCATCGCTTGTAGCTGTTCGACTTGTCGCGACGTGTAGCCCATGTAGTGAGCCCGGCCGTTAAGGGTCGGATCGCTCGGTTTGGCGATCGTTGTCGCATTGGGAAAACCGATTGATGCGATAAACGAAGCGGATGATGATTTACGGAAGAGTGCCATATTGTTTCTCCTTTTCCTCATGAAGCTTAAAGTATGTTCTCTTCTATATCGGCAAAATGATGAAATAAGTGAGAAGTCGATGTGCAAACGGGAAATCCGGGAATGAATCATGTAAAAGTCGATGCACTTGATAGCGAAGGAGGCCGAGATGTGAAAAGTATCTTTGTGTTGTTGACAATCGTCAGTGCCCTAAGTAGCCAAATCTTGCCTCGAATTTTGTTCCTCGCGGTCATGGCGCTAGGCGAAGGGGCGAGTCGGGTGATTCCGTTCATGATTTTTTACGTCGCCAGCATGTCAGGGCTTCTCGTCTGGATTTATGTCGTCGGTCGAATCGGCTCAAAGCGAACATTTTTGCTGGCCCTCTTCGTCCTGGCCATCGGGCTCGGCTGTTGGTTTTTGCCGTTCACTTGGGGTGTCGAAGTGAGTGCGTTTTTCATCGGTGTCGGATCGATCGGTGTCGGCACGATGATGACGACGATCCTGTCTCAGCTGAAGGAGTTCTCTCCACAGAAGGAAGGGGGGGAGTTCGCTTCCACTCGTCATCTTGCTCGTCGCGTGGATTGCGTTATTCTCGTACGCGCTCACGCGCTCAAATGATCTCGCGGTCTTGTTCTTTATAATCAGCCTGAGTTTGCCGTGGTTGTTCGTTCGAAAGCTCCCACTTACGCGTGAAGCGACATGGACGTTCTCGACGACGCTGTTCCTTCGGGCGTTTCTCGTCGTCACCGTTTTCACACTCCTCAGCCGACTCGTCAGTCTACTAGAAGGGACGCGTGGGTATCTCGAGATTTTCTTCTTGACGCTACTCCTCGTCAGCTATATGGTCTGGCTCCTGCTTCAGCGGAAGACACGGAATTATGTGACGACGAAATCGACGCGCCAAGTCCAGTTCTTGGCGTATGCCGTCGGACTGTTCGGAGGGTGGACGTTGATTGGGGCCGTCTTCACGAGCCTCGCCCTCTATTCCTTCAACGTATTGCTCTTTTATGTCTTCGTTCCGTTTTTATTTGGTGTCATCGGCTGGATATTATTCGGTCAGGTCGTACCAGGTGTCAAACGTCCGTATTCGTTTCTACTCGTCTCATCGGCCGCGTTCTTCCTCGGCTTTTGGCATCCGATCGCCTTGATCCCGGTCTTGTTCGTGAACGGCTATATTCAGACGATGTATTCGAGCCTCGGACACGTGCACTTGTATACGGCCTACGGAGAGAATAAAGAGTTCGCGGCACTCGTCATGCAATTGTGGAAGAAGCTTGGGATGGTCGTCGCCCAAGTCTCGCTCATGCTCGGCATCCTCGCATACGGGCTGACAGTCGGCCAAACCGTCAACACCGACTTGTCGTTCGCCATCCCGAAAAGCTGGATGGTCGGCGTGCTCGCCGTGACGTGGGCGGTGAATGTCGCCGTCATCACCGTCTATTGGCGTCAAATCGTCCGGAAGTAAGTCGAAACAATTTTCTCTAGCTTTTTCATATCGCTTTTGTTTATAATGAGGAGTGATGTTTAACAAGTGACGGAAAAGGAGTGTCCTTTAATGAATAAATCGTTGATCGATTTCGTTTACGAGATTCTTCAAGAGACTGGCGAGCAACCAGTATCATTTGATGAAATCCGTGAGCAGATCAGACAAAACTATACGTTCGCAAGTGAAGAGGAAGAGCTCGAGAAAATCGCGCAACTCTACACGGACATGAACATCGACGGACTATTCGTCAACTTGGGAGCGAACCGTTGGGCGCTTCGTGTTTGGTATCCGTTCGATAAGTCGGACGAGGATCTCGTCATCGAAGCACGTCAACGCGGTGAGCTTGACGAGTTCGAAGAAGATCTCGATGAGACGGACGAAGGCATCGTCGACATCGAAGACGACCTCGACGTCTTTGCAAAAGGTGAAGATTTTGACGCATCTGAGTTTGAGACAGACGACGACGCCGAAAAAGTTCCAGACCTCGATGATTTCGAGGACGAGGACTTGGACGACGACCTCGATGTCGAAGACGAGGATGATTTATAAGAGACCGCAAAAAGCCGGGCATTTGTCCCGGCTAGGCGTGTCTCTTTTTCTTTTTTGCGGCTTTCGAAAAAGAAAAAATAATGACTTGACGACTGCATCGTCTCTGACGTAAATTAGTCATGGGCTCGTTTAGCACATGCCGATGCAGCAAAAGTGTCCTCCATTTCAGTGGGGGCACTTTTGCTTTTTTTGTTTTTTGTTTTCCCATAGTGGGCATTCATGAGAGGAGAAATGATGATGACAAAGTATATTTTCGTAACAGGTGGGGTCGTATCCTCACTCGGTAAAGGAATCACAGCCGCTTCACTCGCACGTCTACTCAAAAACCGAGGATTGAACGTGACGATTCAAAAGTTTGACCCGTACATCAACATCGACCCGGGCACGATGAGCCCGTATCAACACGGGGAAGTGTTCGTCACAGACGACGGCGCCGAGACGGACCTTGACCTTGGGCACTATGAGCGCTTCATCGACATCAACTTGTCGCAAAACGCGAACGTGACGTCAGGCCGCATTTACTCGACGGTCCTCAAAAAAGAGCGCCGTGGGGATTACAACGGTGGAACGGTCCAAGTCATCCCGCACATCACGAACGAGATCAAAGACCGCGTCTTCCGTGCCGGCCGTGAGACGAACGCGGACGTCGTCATCACAGAGATTGGTGGAACAGTCGGTGACATCGAGTCGCTTCCGTTCATCGAAGCCATTCGCCAAGTGAAAAACGACATCGGCAAAGAGAACGTCATGTACGTCCACTGTACGCTCGTCCCATATCTCCGCGCAGCCGGTGAGATGAAGACGAAGCCGACACAACATAGCGTCAAAGAACTTCGCAGTTACGGGATTCAGCCGGATATCATCGTCCTCCGTACGGAGCATGACATCCCAGAAGACATGCGTGAGAAAATCGCGCTCTTCTGTGATACACGCAAAGAAGCGGTCATCGAGGCGCAAGACGCATCGACACTCTATGAAGTACCGCTCAACCTTCAAAAACAAGGCATGGACCAACTCGTCAACGACTACTTCGGTTTCAACACGCCGGCAGCAGACATGACGGCTTGGAAAGAACTCGTCCACACGGTGACGCATCTCGAGAAGAAAGTGAAGATCGCCCTCGTCGGGAAGTATGTCGAGCTCCGTGACGCGTATATCTCGGTCGCAGAATCGCTCAAGCATGCCGGCTACGCGTTCAACGCCGATATCGACATCGACTGGGTCAACGCAGAAGACGTGACATCAGAGAACGTCGCGACACTTCTCGGCGACGCGGACGGAATCCTAGTCCCAGGCGGGTTCGGGGAACGCGGCATCGAAGGGAAAATCGAAGCGACGCGTTTCGCTCGTGAGAACAACGTGCCGTTCTTCGGGATCTGCCTCGGGATGCAACTCGCGACGGTCGAATTCGCCCGTAACGTCTTAAAACTTGAGGGCGCCCATTCGGCAGAAATCGATCCATCGACGAACTATCCGATTATCGATTTGCTTCCGGAACAAAAAGACATCGAGGACCTCGGTGGCACGCTTCGCCTCGGCCTCTACCCATGTAAACTCGAACAAGGGACGAAAGCGCACGCCGCTTACAACCAAGAGCTCGTCTACGAGCGCCACCGTCACCGTTACGAGTTCAACAACGAGTACCGTGAAGCGTTCGAGGCGGAAGGGTTCAAGTTCTCAGGAACGAGCCCGGACGGTCGTCTCGTCGAGATTATCGAGATTCCAGAACACAAGTGGTTCGTCGCGTCGCAATTCCACCCAGAACTCATCTCGCGTCCAGAGCGCCCACAGCGCTTGTTCCACGACTTCATCCAAGCCTCGCTTGGCGAATGATTCACGAGCCGCAGTCGTCGACTGCGGCTTTTTCTATCGGACGAAAGGATGAGGTGTGTGACTGCTTCAGATGGATACATGTTCTCCGAAATCCGGGTAAACTAACAGTAGAACGGGGAGAGGGCGATGCGATATGCGGGAACGGTGGATGATTTATGGAGGGTACGGGGTATCATTGCTTTTGCTCGGCCTATTACCGTTTGTCGTCTTGCCGACCCTCTTGTTGCCGTATCAGCTCGGCTGGAGCGGGCTCGTCCTACTCACGCTCACAATCGGGCTGTTACGGACGATTCGTGAAGGGTCGAGTACGTACTTGAAGCAGATGTTGAAAGTGACGTTCAGCCTGTTCTTGTTGTTCGTTTTCATCTACTATGTCTCGTTCGGACTCGTCTTGTATGACACGTATGGGCTCGACCGATTGCTCGAACGCTATGACGATCAAGCCGCGCTCGTGTTCGCCGCCTTCAGCTTCTTGCAACCGATCGCCCTTCCGGTCCCGGAGGCGGTCAGTGTGCCGATTGGAAGCGTCGCCCTCGGGCCGCTCCGTGCCGCACTCATCGGAAGCGTCGCGACGACGCTCGGCATCCTCGTCATGTACGGGCTTGCCCGTTTTGGACGTGAGCGGGTCATGCGACTTTTAGATGCGGATAAGCTGGCCACATATGATCGGTACGTCGAAAGATATGGGCTTGGGGTCTTGCTCGTCTTGTTCGTCATCCCAATCTTGCCGGACGAGGTGATCTGTCTTGCGGCCGGTTTCAGTCGCGTGCCGTTCGGTCGCTTTGTCCTCATCGCGGCATCCGCGAAACTCGTGACGTCGTTCGGCCTTGCCTACTCGGTCACGCTCGGCGAGTTATTCATCACGGGTGCGAGCCCGTTCGCCATCGTCTCGGTCACGGCAAGTCTCATTCTCGTCTTACTCGCTTTCATTTGGCGACGACGGAAAAAAGGAGATTCGAACTGACATCTTGAAAGAGTGGACAGCACAGATCAAAAGGGAGATAGCATCGTGAACGACAAGACGTTACAGATTCGGCCGATTGAGGCACGCGACTTAGATCGCATTTGGGAATTGATTTACAAAGATGAGACGCCGGAGTGGAAGCGGTGGGATGCCCCGTATTTTGAACACTGGGCCATTCCGTACGAGACGTACCGCCAAGAAGCGGACGGCCACGTCGGTCGCGAAGACATGTGGGTCATCGAAGCCGAAGGGACGGTGTATGGAACCGTTTCTTCCTATTATGAGGACGCAGGAGAAGAATGGCTCGAAGTCGGAATCATCCTGCATCAAGCCGACCGCTGGAATCGTGGTCTCGGCACCCGGGCGCTTACGCTGTGGGTGAATCATTTGTTCACGACCCGTTCGACGGTCCGAGTCGGGTTGACGACATGGTCCGGTAACGAGCGGATGATGCGCGTCGCGGAAAAGGTCGGGATGCAGCTCGAAGGACGGATTCGTCGAGTGCGCGTCGTCGACGGGGTGCGGTATGATTCGATTCGCATGGGCATGCTTCGTGAAGAATGGGAACAACGGCAAAAGCGCAACGTCTCAATTTGAGGCGTTGCGCTTTTTATAGGTGGAACAGTTGGCGATATTGGAGCGGCGTCATCCGCTTATACGATTTGAACGTGTTGATGTAGGCGGTGCAGGACGCGAAGCAAAACTTTTCACCTATTGTACAAATCGGTACGTTCGTCCCGAGCAAGTCGGCGATGGATGCATCGATACGGCGTCGGCGAATCCGTTCCGGTATGCTCTCGCCGACTTCTTGCTTGAAGAGGGCGGACAAATAGTTGTTCGACAGACCGACCTGGTCGGCAATCCAAGGGAGCGACAGCGACGCGTCGCGTAAATGTTCTTCGATCAAGCGCAGTGTCGTCGAGACGTTCGGGTTCGTCGACACGGGTGGGGACAAGAACGCGGTCACTTTTGCTAAATACTCGACGATGACCGGAATGGCGTACAAAAAGTCGAGCGTCGTCTCCAATTCATCGATTAATGTCAGCAAGGCGCTCGTATAAGTGAGCGCGGTCTGCACGTTCGGGTTGTCGACCGGGATGAGACGGATGATGTGGTAGACGAGGCCACGATAATAGAAGCGGACACTCATATACTCATCATCTGACGGCAACGTCAACAAGTCGAGCGTCAACGTCTCGAGCAGTTGTTCGGCCCGAATCGGGTGCGCGTTTCGCAGTGCGCTCACGATTTGTTGGTCGAGCGAGTAAAAATTATCCACATGAGAAAAATCATCGAACAAGTTTTTGTCTCGATGAAGGTGATGTAGAAATTGACGTTTGATTTTATTTTCCAACGGATGATTCACTTCTTTCGTCGTACGATCGGGAACCGTTTTATTTCGTGCGAGGGACGTTCCGTTTCGTTGCTTGTTTCAACTCGGCGATTTCGCGCGCTAAAGCTTCTTCACGGGAACGGGCGGATGATTCGAGGTGGTGTTCAAGTTCTTTGCTCTTTTGTCGATACGTCTCAGCGACTTCTTTCGTGCGCTGTTGGTGCTGATTGAGCTGTTTGTTGTACGCATCGAGATCAATTGGCTTTTTCGTCATACTTATATGCCCCTTTCAAAAGACGGTCAAACAGACAGTTGAGGTGCAAGCGAGGCTTGACCCGAAGTCTCATGGAGGAAAACGACTCCTGTCCTTAGCTTACGAAGGGGAGTATATCTTGGGAAGTTTGGTCGCTACGAAACGAGTGGTGAAAACGAAGAAAAATGTGACGAAATTGTGTCCGGATTCATTTTTTTACACACAGGTTCACGTAAGAAGACGAATCAAAAAATCCGCAGACATGACGTCTGCGGATCAAGGATTACTTGACCGCCTGGTCTTTAATCGGGAACCAGCCGGCACGTGTCGTGATGGCGTTCCAAAGCGGGGCCGGGACGGCGAGTTCAGCTTGTTTGTTCAAGTCGAGCTCGGTCTCAATCTCATCTCCGCGACCGTCTTTCACTTTCTCGAGCCAATCCGGATCGATGATGAGCTCACGGCCGAGCGCGGCGAGGTCGATGACGTCGAGTGCGTCCTCGACTTGACCCGGACGTTGCAACTGTCCGACTCCGATGAGTGGGACGGCACCGTTGATGCGCTTCGCGATACGGTCAATCGCTCGCTCCGTCACGTTCTCGTCGCGCATCGAGGCGGTGTTGAAGTTCCAGAGCGAGGCATGGATGTAATCGAGTCCTTCCTCGAGCAACATGTCAATCAACACGTCCGTATCGTCGAGCGTGATACCTGGCTCTTCGACTTCTTCTGGCGAGAAGCGGTAGCCGACGAGGAAATCGGCCGTCTCTTTCGCTGCGTCTTTGACGGCACGGATGACTTCACGCGGGAACGTGAGCCGGCCCTCGACATCGCCACCGAAGCGGTCGTCGCGTCGGTTCGAATGGGGCGAGAAGAACTGTTGAATCAAATACGTGTTCGCACCATGAATCTCGACGCCGTCGAATCCGGCCTCGATGGCACGGCGTGTCGCGTCACCGAACGCTTGGATGATTGCTTCGACTTCTTCGGTCTCGAGGGCGCGTGGCGTGACGGCACCTTCGCGCACCGGTGCGACCGCACTCGCGCTCACGGGTTGCTCGTTCGGGACGAGGTTTGGCGGTGACATGCGGCCGGCGTGGAAGATTTGCAGAATCGCTTTGGCGCCTTCCGCCTGCAAGCTCTCAGCGAGTTGACGCAGACCTGGGATGAACTTGTCGTCATTGACGCCGAACGCGTTCGGGAAGCCTTTGCCGTCCTCGGTCACGTAAGCACAGGCCGTGATCGCGAGCCCGACGTTCTTCGCACGTTTCCGGTAATAAGCGAGTTCGTGTTCGGATACTTCTCCGGTCGGTTGTGACGAATAATGGGTCATCGGTGCCAAGACGAGTCGGTTATGGACCTCGACACCGTTTTTAAATTGGAAAGGTTGAATCATGCGTTGCATCTCTTATTTCCTCCTTCGTCGTGATACTTTGAAGTCTAGTTAACTGATTTCAAAATTGCGAGCGAGACGCATCTGGAGTTGCACGTCGCACGTTCCGTGAGCGGTTCGATGGTTCAACGTGTGAGAATAGGGTATAATACAGGAGAAAAGTTGATAACCGGTTGGAGACTACAGAGAGACCACGACATGGGGGCGAAGCCTTGTTTTGTTGTGGTCTCTTTTTGTATACCTTGAACCGGATTCATTATAGGAGGGAATAAGATGGAAATCAGAAACTTCTCAGCGAAAGAACGCGCGGCACGGTACGAACAATTGACGGGTGAACGGCACGACGTCCTCGTCGTCGGTGGAGGCATCACAGGCGCAGGGATCGCCCTTGACGCCGCTTCACGGGGGATGAAGACGGCCGTCCTCGAGATGCAAGACTTTGCGGCTGGTACGTCGAGCCGCTCGACGAAGCTCGTCCACGGGGGTTTGCGTTATTTGAAACAGTTCGAGGTCGCGCTCGTGGCCGAGGTCGGCAAAGAGCGCGCCATCGTATATGAGAACGGGCCACATGTGACGACGCCGGAACGCATGCTGTTGCCGATGCATAAAGGCGGGACGTTCGGTCCGCTCTCGACCGCGGTCGGTTTGATGGTGTATGACTTGTTAGCGGGCGTCAAGCGTGCCGAGCGCCGCTTGATGCTGAAACCGGACGAAGTCATTCAAAAAGCGCCGCTCGTGAAAAAAGACGGACTTGTCGGCGGTGGCTATTACGTCGAGTATCGGACGGACGACGCGCGCATGACGATCGAAGTCGCGAAAGAAGCGGCGAATCACGGGGCGCTTCTCATGAATTACTCAAAAGTGACGGGTCTCATCTATGAGAACGGCAAAGTCGTCGGCGTGAACGTCGAGGACCAAATCGATGGCAAGACGTATGAAGTGTACGCGAAGAAAGTCATCAACGCGACCGGTCCGTGGGTCGACGTACTTCGTGAACAGGACGGGTCGAACAAAGGCAAGATGCTTCGCCTGACGAAAGGGATTCACCTCGTCATCGATCAATCGAAGTTCCCGCTCAAACAAGCGATTTACTTCGATACGCCGGACGGCCGGATGGTGTTCGCGATTCCGCGTGACGGCAAGGCGTACGTCGGCACGACGGACACGTTCTTCGATAAAGACAAAGCGCACCCGCGCATGACGACCGAAGACCGTGACTATATTTTAGAGGCGATTCACTACATGTTCCCAGAAGTGAACGTGACGGCGGACGACGTCGAATCGAGCTGGGCCGGCATTCGCCCGCTCATCTACGAGGAAGGCAAAGACCCGTCTGAGATTTCGCGGAAAGATGAAGTGTGGCAATCCGAGAGCGGACTCATCACGATTGCCGGCGGGAAGTTGACCGGTTACCGCAAGATGTCGGAGACCGTCGTCGATTTGGTGGCGAAACTGATCAAACAAGAAGAAGGCATCGTCTTCCTCGCCTCGCGCACGAAGCACATGCCGATGTCGGGCGGCCACGTCGGGGGCTCGAAAGGGTTTGAAGACTTCTTGACGAAGAAGAAGGCGGAACTCAAAAATCTCGGTCTCGAAGACGACAAGGCCGAGCAACTCGTCCGGCTCTATGGGTCAAACATTGACCGCGTGACGGAACGGATGGACTCGAACGCGTACAATCTCCCGGAAATCGTTTACGCGCAGCTCCTGTACGGCATCGAAGAAGAGGCCGTCGTTCGGGCAATCGACTTCCTCGTCCGCCGTACAGGTGCGATGTTCTTCGATATCGATTTCGTTCAACAGCATAAAGACGGCGTCTTGCGCGCGATGGCCGACGTCTTTAAATGGTCGGATGCACGTCTCGAGGAAGAGCGGGCCGAGGTCGAGAAAGAAATCGAGCTCGCGGTCGTCCCAGCGACCGTCGAATCTTAAAAAAACTTCGCCGCAGCGAAGTTCAAATAGGAGACGAATCAAATGGCGAACAGCGATTTGGTTCGTCTTTTTATATGCCAAGCTCGTCATAGTACGCCATAATCCGTTCATCGAGCGCGAGGACGACGTCTTCATCTCCTGTGAAGTAAAAGAGCACGTACGTGCCGTCTTCACGATACACCTCGGCCTCGACGTTGATTGTCGTCATCCGTCCTTCGAACGAGACGTCAAGCTCGGCGATTTGATAAACGATGCCCTCATCCAATGACGGGTCGGCTACGCGCGTATGAATCTGTTTCACGCTCTTTCTTGAAATCGGCTCATCGAACACATCCGACAACAGGGCAAACGTCTCAGGGATGGCGACGAGATCTGCATCGATTGATGTAGCGAGCGGCACGTCCTCGTCTTCTGCATAGGCTTCCTGCTCAAGGGCGATGACGCGTGCCTCATCACCGAAGACGGAGACGATCGCGGCGACCCCACCGGCCATCACGAGTAAAAACAGTAAAAATCCAAGCAAATGTTTCATCCATCGAATCTCCCGTCCTATCAAGTAGCTTCAGTATAGCAAGGCACATCGTGTTTAGGAATGTCGGGATTATGGTATGGAAAGATAATGATTAGAGAAGAGAGGGATGATGATGAAACGGACGCGGTTCCTATTCGTCCTCCTCGCACTTACAGCAATCCTCGGTTGGGTAGTCGTCGATTCGAATCGGTTGTTTGCGGACAAGTATTATGTCCGCGTGCCGAATGCCGACACCGGCACGCGGGAAGGGACGGATTACGTGTATACGGCGATCGGGTACGGGGACGGGAATAAAAAGCGGTCGTTCACGTTCAATTCGGACGAGCGGCTTGCACCAGGTGATGTGCTGAAGCTGTATGTGAAAGACGAGACGGACGTCACAGCGCTCGAACGGATCGAGGAACGAGACGTACCGATCGAGATTGAGTTGGAGCCGGCTGAAGCAGCAGCATCTTAAGCTGTTTCCTTCTTTTGCAAATTGCTGCGTCGCCAAACGAAATCGGATTTGGTATGGTTATGGATGGAGTGTCAATCACACGTAACGGAAAGAAGGGTAACGGATGTCACGCATGTTAATCGCAGACGATCAGGACGGGATTCGCTTGATGCTCGCCCAAGTGTTTCAAAACCTCGGGATTGAGGTCGATACGGCGAACGACGGGCGATCGGCCTGGGAAAAGCTTGAACAGAACGGATATGACTTAGTATTGCTCGATATGAACATGCCGCGTATGTTCGGTCACGAAGTGCTCCGGAACATGCGCGACCAAGACATCGACACACCGGTAATGATCATGACGGCGTTCGGGGAGAAGACGACGCTTGAAGAAGTGCAACGCCTTGGCATCACAGCGCAATTTGAGAAGCCGTTCGACATTTATGGCATGATCGAGAAAGTGAAGGATGTCTTGAAAATCTAACGTTTCGTCACGAAGATGACATATGTAAACGCTTGCGCAGAGCCATTTCTATGCCCGAATAGCATAGGCACACGTTTATCGGTGTGTTATAATGGGAACGAATTGCACGGGGGCATTTTTCCCAAAGTGCACAATAGCGAACAGACAGGAGGATGTCATTATGCCATTAGTATCAATGACAGAAATGCTTAACAAAGCATTCGAAGGCAAGTATGCAGTAGGCCAATTCAACATCAACAACCTCGAGTGGACGCAAGCGATTCTTCGCGCTGCGGAAGACGAGAAATCACCAGTTATCCTCGGTGTATCTGAAGGTGCGGCGAAGTACATGGGTGGCTTCACAACAGTTGTCAAGATGGTTGAAGGTCTCATGCACGACTACAACATCACTGTTCCAGTTGCAATCCACCTCGACCACGGTTCTTCTTTCGATAAGTGTAAAGCAGCGATCGACGCTGGTTTCACATCAGTCATGATCGACGGTTCACACCATCCGATCGAAGAGAACATCGAAATGACGAAACAAGTCGTTGAATATGCACACGCTAAAGGCGCTTCAGTTGAAGCGGAAGTCGGCACAGTCGGCGGCGAAGAAGACGGCGTTGTCGGTGGCGTACAATACGCTGACCTCGACGAGTGTGTTCGTGTCGTAACAGAAGCGAAAGTTGATGCACTTGCAGCAGCACTCGGTTCAGTACACGGCGAATACCAAGGCGAGCCAAAACTCGGCTTCAAAGAGATGGAGGAAATCGCAGAAGCGACGAAAACTCCACTCGTCCTCCACGGCGGATCAGGGATTCCTGAGCACCAAATCAAAAAAGCAATCGAGCTCGGCCACAGCAAAATCAACGTCAACACAGAGTGCCAACAAGAGTGGACTCGTGCGGTACGTGAGAAAATCGCTGCTGACTCGAAAGTATATGACCCACGTAAAATCATCGGACCTGGTATCGAAGCAATCTACAACGTCGTTACTGGCAAGATGCGTGAGTTCGGTTCAAGCAACCGAGCGTAATCCTGTCTATACAAGTCGACCCTCCTCGGAGGGTCGACTTTTTTGTTGAAACTTCTCTCCTTTTTGTTCGTAAAACAACCAAGGAGGGATTTGATGAAATATACAGAACCGCAGACCGAACTGTTTTGGCGAATCTTTTATGTGTTGGCGGCCTTCATGCTCACCGGCCTCGCCTGCATGATCACGATTGCACCGCTCATCTTTATTTGGTTGAACCCGGCACCCTACATGATTCCGCTCTTATCCATCGTCGCACTAGGGGGATTCGGAGTATATTGGTTCGTCAATATGTTCCGGCAACTGTTTTGGAAGGAACGACATCGCTCGCGCTATGAGATGACGGCGACCCATTTGAACGGGGTGACGTGGCGCGTCGAGCCAGGGGAGTCAGTCGAACAGTCGGTGCGGCTCGAAGCGATTGAGCAGGTCGTCTTCTTTCCAGCCATCGTCCGAAAGACGCAACCGTCCCCGACCGTACCAATCGGGCGGCCGACGATTGACTTTTGTCCGATGCTCGCCATCATGACGGCGGACGAATCCGTCGAAATCTTGTTCGACCCACGTGACCTCGATCAATTCGAACGATGGATTGCTTATTTCCATGACCAGGGCACACCGCTCTATTACACGCCGAAGTGGCTTTATTGGATCGGGGCGAACATCGCGACACGGGAAGAGCGTTTTCTGTTGTTTCAACAACCGGATGAATTGATTCCGTTCTTCTACACGGGGGACATTCCAGCGGACGAGTCGACGGCCGCGACGGCTTGGATTGAGGCGTATGGGATAGAACGGCAACGTGAAGGCCCGCACGAGGCGCATTACGTGAAGCAGGCAAAAATTATGAAGTGGACAGCGATTGGGACCGTCCTCGGCATCGTGTTGCTCGCGGCGTCGATGATTGGAATCGCGGCATTCTCGTAAATGGTGTGGCAATTCGGAGTCGGTTTCCTCATAATAAGGAGTGTAAGCGATCACATTTCGAGGAGGAATACACATGCAGTTTTTCATTGACACGGCAAATGTGGAAGACATCAAGAAAGCCCATCGGATGGGCGTCATCGGGGGCGTGACGACCAATCCATCGCTCGTCGCGAAAGAAGGCGTCGACTTCCATACACGACTTCGTGAAATTTGTGAGATCGTCGGGGATCTCTCGGTCAGTGCGGAAGTTATTGCACTCGATGCAGCGGGTATGGTGGAAGAAGGAAAGGAACTTGCGGCCATCGCGCCGAATATTACAGTCAAGGTGCCCATGACACCAGACGGGATGGAAGCGGTCCATGAGTTTGCGAAACTGGGTATCAAGACGAACGTGACGCTCATCTTCAACGCCAACCAAGCGTTGTTGGCGGCTCGGGCCGGTGCGTCCTACGTATCGCCGTTCATCGGACGCCTTGACGATATCGGACAAGATGGGCTTGACCTCGTCGAGACGATTGCCGACATCTTTGCCATCCATGGCATCGAGACGGAAATCATCGCCGCATCGGTTCGCCATCCAGTCCATGTGACGAAGGCGGCGCTACTCGGTGCCGACATCGCCACCGTACCGTACAAAGTCATCGAACAGATGATGAAACATCCGCTCACTGACAAAGGAATCGAGCAGTTCCTCGCGGATTGGAACAACGCTCAATCCAAATAAGCTCGTCGCAGAAAGGTTTTGATCATCGTGGAAATTCTCCATATCGTTGGACAGCAAAAACTAGAAGGCAGCGTCGACATCAGCGGTGCCAAACAAAGCGCCCTGCCGTGTCTCGTCGCCGCGCTCCTCACGGAGGAGCCGGTCACGATTGAGAACGTGCCGGTCATCGAGGGCGTCGAAGTGATGCTGAACTTGTTACAAGAGCTCGGCGTCACCGTCGAGCGGGACGGGGAGCGGATGACGCTCCACGCGAAAGACGCGTTCCCGATGCCGCTCCTCGGCTCCGAAACGCGGAAAGTTCGGGCTGCTGTCTATTTGCTTGGGGTATTCGCGGCCCGTTTCAAAAAAGGGGCCGTCGGGTTGCCAGGAGGATATGCGATTGGTCCACGACCGATCGATTTACATTTAAAAGCGTTAGAACGGCTCGGCATTCACGTCGAGAACGAGTCTGGTCTCTATCACGTCACAGTCGACAAGTTGGTCGGCGATCGGATTTACCTCGACCTTCGTTCGTTCGGGGCGACGGTGAGTGCAATGCTCGCCGCGGTCCTCGCCGAAGGGACGACGGTCATCGAGAACGCCGCGATCGATCCGGAAGTCGTCGACGTCGCCACGATGCTCACCTCGATGGGGGCGCATGTCGTCGGCGCCGGGACGGACGAGATTCGCATCAAAGGGGTCGAACGCTTGCACGGTTGCACGCATACGCTCATCCCGGACCGTCTTGAAGCAGGGACGTTCATGATTTATGGGGCGGTGTCCGGGGACGTGACCGTACAAAACGTCATCCCGCACCACCTTGAAGGCGTCATCCAGAAGTTGCGTGATTACGGGGCTGAGGTCGAAGTCGGGGAAGAAGCGATCACGGTGCGGGCCAAGGCGTTTCTGCCGACCGACATCCGCGTCTTCCATTACTCGGGTTATCCGACCGACCTCCAACCGGTCATGTCGGCCGCACTCTTGAAAGCGGACGGGACGAGCATCGTCACGGACAAGCTCTACGCCCAGCGCTTCCGTCATATCGCGGAAATGCGGCGCATGAACGCCCAAATCACGCTCGAGGACGCCTCTGCCGTCATCCGCGGCGGTAACCCGCTCGCGAACGCCGAGATGGAATGTGCCGACGCACGGAGCGGTGCAGCCCTCGTCTTGTCGGGACTTCAAGCGAGCGGTGAATCGACATTGATTCATGCGGAACGACTACACGACTCATACGTCGACTTTGTCGGCAAACTAAAACGACTCGGCGCACTCGTCTGGGTAGATGAAGCCGAGTAACAAAGGGGAGAATTCGGGTGGAACGTAGTTTATCAATGGAATTGGTCCGGGTCACGGAAGCGGCAGCGCTCGCTTCGGCCCGCTGGATGGGGAAGGGCTTGAAAGTGGAGGCGGACGACGCCGCGACGACCGCGATGCGTGACGTCTTCGACACGATTCCGATGAAAGGGATTGTCGTTATCGGCGAAGGCGAGATGGACGAGGCACCGATGCTCTACATCGGGGAGAAAGTCGGGAACGGCTATGGCTCTCGCCTCGACGTCGCCGTCGACCCGCTCGAAGGGACGAGCATCGTCGCGACGGGGACATGGGGCGCCCTCGCCGTCCTCGCCGTCGCGGACGCGGGCGATCTGCTCCACGCGCCAGACATGTATATGGACAAGATTGCCGTCGGACCGGAAGCGGCCGGACTCATCAGCCTCGACAACACGATTGAAGAGAATATCGAAATCGTCGCCAAGGCGAAAGGCAAGAACGTCGAGGACGTCGTCGTCACGATTCTCCACCGGGAACGTCATGAGGAAATCATTCAACGCGTTCGCGCGACGGGTGCCCGAATCAAGCTCATCCCGGACGGTGACGTCGCGGCGGCCATCAACACGGCGTTCCCGAAAACGGGCGTCGACTTGTTGCTCGGATCTGGCGGGGCACCTGAAGGCGTCATCGCCGCCGTCGCCATGAAGTGTCTCGGGGGGGACTTCCAAGGCCGTCTGCTCCCAGAGGATGAGGCGCAAGAGAAGCGTTGCCAAGACATGGGCATCGCCGACACGGGACGCATCCTGCTCCTCGATGACCTCGTCAAAGGCGAGGATTGCATCTTTGCCGCGACCGGGGTCACGGACGGCGAGTTGCTCCGGGGTGTCCAATTCACGGGACAAGGCGGACAGACGCACTCGGTCGTCATGCGGGCCAAGTCCGGGACGGTCCGTTTTGTCGAAGGCATCCATTCGTTGAAGAAAAAACCGAAGATGGTCATGAAACCTTGATTCTCTCGAGCTGCAGACAA